>CAYNTN010000073.1:0-23740 GCA_964399995.1 uncultured Ignavibacteriaceae bacterium | reverse complement strand
ATGAGATATAACTCATAACTCATAACTCATAACTCATAACTCATTTACTAAAATACAAGAATATTATTCACAGCTTTTTTAAATTCATCTTTAGTCATAATGCTGTCGCATCCTGCTTTGAAAATATCTTCTTTGCTGATGCTTCCTGAATGAACGCAGATTATTTTCTTTTGCTTTGAATTAATGTTACTACGAATTTTACTGATTAGTTCAACTGTATTTCCGTTTGTTGAATCATTGTCGATTATTATCAGATCAAGATTGACATCTTTTGATTTTGTGACAGTATTTTCGGATGAAAATGATTCTTCGATGCTGACCTGGCAATTGAGTTTTGTGAGGGTCAATGCGGAAATCTTTATTATTCCCGAGAGCTCGCTGTCTGATGAGTGAACTAATATTTTTTTTGTATTCATTAATTGTGTCTTTAAATGGAGATTACTTAAACCCAAATTGTTCATTAGAAATCTTGAAATGCTGCAAGCGCAAAGTACGCAAAGATTTCACAACGTGTGCAAAGAATTTTTTCTTACATTCTATTTTTAGCAATTGCTTTGTGTCTTTGTGACTTTGTGGTAAATTTAATGTTCTAATGAAAAATCTGGGTTAAAAATATGTTTTGACTGATAAGTATGATATTAATTTTTTAACTTTGAATAAATGAATATAGTCATAATCCTCAAATAAAAATCCTTTTAACCATAGTCAAAGAAAATGCCTAAGATTACAATTGATGACCGTGAGATTGAATTCACTAAAGGTCAGACGATAATACAAGCGGCGCTGAATGCCGGTATTGAAATTCCGCATTTTTGTTATCATCCTGCAATGAGTGTAGCGGGTAACTGCAGAATCTGTCTTGTTGAAATTGAAAAAATGCCTAAACTCTCAATTGCCTGTGCTACGCCTGCAGCAGAAGGAATGATCGTCCACACAAAATCGGAAAAAACGATTCATGCACAGAATGCAGTAATGGAATTTCTGCTGATAAATCATCCGCTTGACTGTCCTATTTGTGATGAAGCCGGCGAGTGTAAGCTTCAGGATTATGCTTATGAATACGGCGTCGGGCTTTCAAGATTTGATGAAAAAAAATTACAGAAAGATAAGCGGGTTTCGTTAGGACCAAATGTAATGTTTGACCAGGAGAGATGTATAAGCTGCTCGAGATGCATAAGATTCTGTGATGAGATTGCAAAATCACCTCAGCTGACTTTTGTGCAGAGAGGTGATCATGTTACGATAGAAACCTTTCCCGGAGAAGAACTCGATAATCCGTACTCAATGAATGTAATTGAAATTTGTCCTGTCGGTGCGCTGACTTCGAAGGAATTCAGATTCAAATCACGCGTTTGGGAAATGTCATTTACCGATACCATTTGTCCGGGTTGCTCGGCTGGATGCAATACAATAATGGGAGTGAGAAACAATAAAATTCTCCGCATTGAGCCGCGGGAAAATTTAAGTGTCAATGATTACTGGCTCTGCGACTGGGGAAGACTGAATACAATTAAGTTTGTTAATGACGAGGAATTAAGGATCAAATCTCCGCAGATAAAATTAGATGAAAGTTCAATGGATGAAGAAGAGCTTATAGACGTCAACTGGGACGAAGCGATTTCAAAAAGCATTACTCTTCTAAAGAACTATCAAAGCAGTGAGATGATGTTCGTAGCATCTGCATTTTCAACACTCGAAGACAATTATGCGCTCAAAAAATTTGCCAAAGAAATTTTCGGGAACGATGATATTTTTTACATTCCTTACATAGATGAGAGTTTCAGCGATGAATTTTTAAAAAAATCCGATAAAACTCCAAATGCTAACGGTCTTAAGCTGCTCGGAATAAAACCTTTCTCAAACGAGACCATAGATAAGCTGAGCTCAGGAAAAATCAAACTGCTTTACATTTTAAATGATGATATTATGCGCATGCCGGGAGCAGATGTATTTGCAGGTAAGATCGAGACAAGTATTCAGCAGATATCAGTATATAATAAATTCTCAAACAATGCAAATATTATACTTCCGCTTTCAACATATGCTGAAATAAACGGGACTTTTATAAATTTTCAAAACAGGATTCAGCGGCTCAAACCCGCTGTTACTACTATCGAGGAAGAAAGACTAGTCGGCGAATTTGCAGTATCGAGGCTTGACAAGTTCGGCGCATCGAATGACAGATGGACTCACGGAACAAAATTCAATGCAAGACCGGGATGGAAGATTCTGAAACTTGTTGCAAAAGCTATGGGACATGATTTTTCTTTTGAAAATTCAGAAGAGGTCTTCATGGAAATATGCTCGGCTGTTCCCGGGATGAATGGTTATGACTATGAATCTGTGGGGAAGCATGGGATCGTTGTGGGAGAGAAACCGCTGGTGAGTGTTGAGTGAGTTGAGTGAATGGAGTTGATGGAGTGTATGCACTTAACTTATCCAATCAATGTTAAAAATTACTAATCTAAAAAAATCATACACAAATTCAAGCGGTGAGAAGTTTGATGTTTTAAATATTCCGGAATTTGCACTTAGTGAGAATGAGCAGATTGCAATAACCGGGGAAAGCGGATCAGGCAAGTCTACTTTTCTTAATTTAATTTCTGGTATAGTAAGTCCGGATTCCGGGGAAATAATTTTTAACGGAACAGATATTACAAAACTTTCCGAATCAGATAAAGACAGATTCAGGGCAAAAAACACCGGGTATATTTTCCAGACATTCAACCTTCTTCAGGGCTTTACGGCTTTGGAAAATGTAATGATGGGGATGATGTTTTGCGGAAAAGCTGATGCGGATAAATCCTTACAAGCGCTTGATAAAACAGGATTGTCAAAGAAAGTAAACAGTAAACCTTTTGAACTTTCAGTCGGGGAGCAGCAGCGTGTCGCAATTGCACGTGCAGTTGTGAACTCGCCTTCATTGATCTTAGCAGATGAACCGACTGCAAATCTTGACAGCAGAAATTCAAATCTGATAATAGAGCTGATACAGGAACTCTGTCTGAAAAACAGCATCTCTCTTATTTTGGTTTCGCACGAAGAAAATGTAACTTCTAAATTTTCTATTGTTAAATTTTTTTCGGAAATAAACCTATGTTCATATGAGAATGTTCCTTAATACTTTACTGATTGTTTTGGTATGAGCATACTGAAAATTGTCTATAAGAATTTAAAGCAGAGAAGCCTTTCAACTGTGTTTACCATATTTTCCGTAATGCTCGGAGTTGCATTAGTTATCGCCATAATGATTCTCAGACGGGAAAGTGAAGAGGCATTTAATCAGACAGCCGCAGGATATGAATTGATTGTCGGACCTAAGGGAAGTTCATTGCAGCTGACATTAAACACTGTTTATCAGCTTGGTTTACCAATTCAGAACATGCCCCTGAAGACATACGAATTGCTGAAGAATGACAAACGAGTCAAGACTGCAATACCGTATGTTCTCGGTGACAATTTTAAGAATGCAAGACTTGTAGGTACCGTACAGGAAATTTTTACCGAGTTTGAATATAAAAAAGGACTCAAATATAAATTAAGAGATGGTCACTTCTTTACAAAAGATTTTGAGGCAGTGATCGGACACGATGCTTCGCAAAGAACAGGTTTAAAAACCGGAGATACATTCACAGGCTCACACGGGATAGAATCTTACGAAGGAGCCGATACTCACGATGAGTTTCAGTTTAAAATAACAGGTATTCTTGAAAAGACATTCACTCCTGTAGACAGGGTGATTTTTGTTTCAATGAATTCCATCTGGAAAATTCATAATCTTAGTGAAGATGAAACCGGAAGTAATGCTGATACTGCTGCACATAAACATTATGAAAATACGATTACATCTATTTTGCTCAAACTAAAAAATCCTGTCTATTTTGATCTCGTCCGAAGACAGATAAACGATAACAAATATGAAGGAATCAACGCACAGGCGGTTTTGCCGGTATTCGAAATAAAACAGCTGTTTGATATAATCGGAAATATAAATTCGATTCTGCTTGTAATTGCTTACCTTGTAATATTTGTTGCGGCTGTTTCAATTTTAGTTTCATTATACAATTCGATGAATGAGAGGAAAAGGGACATTGCGATCATGCGTTCACTCGGGGCGGGGAAGTTTATAATACTTAAGATAATTATTTTTGAAGGAGCCGCGATTAGTTTAGCCGGCGCTTCAGCGGGAATTATACTCGGACACTTTGTAATAATTATTTTAAAAAATAAAATATCAGATATCGCGGGAATACAAATTTCGGGTACTGCATTCAGTATTTATGAAATTTATATACTTCTCGGCACTTTTGTCCTGGGTGTAATTGTTAGTATAGTACCGGCTTTAAAAGCTTACAAAACCGATGTAGCAGCTAATTTAAACCCTGTTAGCTAATAATTTTAATGTTGTTTTAATAAATCATAATTGTAAATTTGATTTTGATGATGAAAGAAAAATTTAAATATATAGTTTTCGGAATATTCGTGTTTAGCCTCTTTACCCTGCTGTTTTCAAATGCAAAGAAAAAAGACGGTTCATATTTTTATAATACTAAGGGTGAAATTATAAACGTAAATGAAATCAGCTTTACACCCGGTGAGAATGCCGAAGATTCAACCGTTAAGCGCGGCTCCATAGATGGTGATCAGAATGTACCGGTCCCTAATACAGGAGGAAAACCATTTGATCCCAATGCGCCTTTTTCAAAACTGACCTTCCGAATGCTGAGAACCTATATTCCGGGCAAGGCTCTACCTGAGGATATCAAAAATCTTAATGACAATAATGTCGAAATACTCGGATTCATGACACCGCTGACCGCGCTGGAGAATATGGATGAGTTTTTACTTTGCTCTGCGCCGCCGCTCAACTGCTACTGCGCGCCGCCGATTTTTATCAATGAAATTATTTACGTGAAACTAATGGATAAAAGAACCGACTTCAAAACCGGAGCAGTGAGAGTTAAAGGTCAGTTTCATGTTAATACTGATGTGACAGATGAGTATTCAGATATAATTTACACAATCAATGCTTCTGATATTGAGTAGTAATAAAGAATTTATGAAAAAAATCACTCCGGAAATAATTTATAAAGCAAAGAAGTCGGGTTTTTCAGACAAGCAGCTTGCTGATATTTTTAAAACCGATGAGTCGCATATACGTGATTTCAGATTTAAAAATAATATCATACCGGTTTATAAAACTGTTGATACATGTGCTGCTGAATTTGAAGCAAGCACTCCTTATCATTATTCAACTTATGAGAATTACAATGAAACCGTTTCCTCTGACAGAGAAAAAATAATTATTCTCGGAGGCGGTCCTAATAGGATCGGACAGGGGATCGAGTTTGATTATTGCTGTGTGAGATGTGTCAAGGCGCTGAGGGAAGAAGATTATGAAACGATAATGATAAACTGCAATCCTGAAACGGTTTCTACCGATTATGATATAACCGACAAATTGTATTTTGAGCCGTTGACAACAGAAGATGTGCTCAACATTATTCAGTATGAGAAAAATGTCAAGGGCATAGTCGTAAGTTTCGGAGGACAGACCCCGCTTAAGATTTCCAAAGAGCTTGAAAAAAACGGACTGAAAATATTGGGGACTTCTTCGAAGGATATTGATACAGCTGAAGACAGAAAGAAATTCGGAAAGCTTCTTGATCAGTTAAAAATTCCGAAACCGGAATACGGAGCTGCCAACGATCCCGAATCAGCGAAAAAGACTGCCGGGAAAATCGGATATCCTGTTTTGCTCAGACCTTCCTATGTACTCGGAGGAAGGGCGATGCAGATTGTGTATAACGACAGCCAGGTGGAAAAATTTTTTAAGGATGAAGCTGAAGTTTCAAAAGAGCATCCGGTCCTTATAGATAAATTTCTCGAAGAGGCAAGAGAAATAGATGTAGATGCGATCTGTGACGGAAAGGAAGTTTACATTGCGGGTATAATGCAGCACATAGAAGAGGCGGGGATCCATTCGGGAGACAGCACTTCAATTTTGCCTCCCATTTCCATTAATGAGAAAAATCTGAAACAGATAAAAGAATTTACTAAAAGAATTGCACTGGCTTTAAATGTAATCGGTTTGATCAATATCCAGTTTGCAATAAAGGATAATATCGTTTATGTTTTGGAGGCTAATCCGAGAGCTTCACGAACAGTTCCGTTTGTAAGCAAGACAACCGGAATTCCGGTTATTACAATCGCTTCAAAAATAATTGCCGGGAAAAAATTAAAAGACTTTGATCTCAAAAATTTTGAGGACATAAAATATATCGGAGTCAAGGAATCTATATTTCCATTTCAGAAATTTCCGAGAGTAAAAATGTTTCTGGGACCTGAAATGAGGTCAACGGGAGAGGTAATGGGAATCTCGTCTTCATTCGGGGAGGCAATGGCAAAGGCTCAGGAATCAACTGGATCACCGGTTCCGGTGAATGGTAATATTTTCGTGAGCGTGAACGAGAACGATAAGAAGAAGAAGACAATTGACATTATCAGCAAATATACTAAACTTGGATTCGGAGTAATTGCAACTGTGGGTACTGCGAAGTTTCTGAATGAAAACGGGATATCTGCTGAACCGGTTTTCAAAGTTAATGAAGGCAGACCGAACATCGTGGACAGAATTAAAAACGGCGATATACAAATAGTCATTAATACACCACTCGGATTCGAATCAAGATTTGATGAATATGCAATTGGCTGGGCAGCCGTGCAGAACAAAATTCCGTTCATCACTACTCTTTCTGCTGCAAGCTCTTTTGCCGAAGGGATAGCAGGCATTAAAGAGGATAAAATAAATGTGAAAAGTCTGCAGGAATATTATAAATTGTAAATTTTATTAATACAACTTAATACACAAGCTGAAACAATGGATTTAGAAAAGATAAAAAAGAATTTCGACTGGGATCCTTTGAAAGGTGATTATTCAAAGAGTAATGTTTCTTATGAGCGAAGATTGCAGACAAAAAAGCGAATCAGGAATCTCGTGCTGACAATATTATATGTTCTTCTTCTTATTGTTAGTATTTACCTTCTTTTCAAAAGTGTAGCATAATAACTTTTTAAAATAAATGGATGAAGTGTCACAAGTTAAAAACCAATAAATATTAAAACTGCACACTTACTCCTCCTACCGGAAAGAAAGCCCACTGATATATTGTGCCGGGTTCTTTTTCATCTTCATTCCAGAAGTATGAATAAATATTCTGTCTGTCGAGTAAATTCTGAATCTCAAGATACGCGACGAGGCTCGAACTCTTAAAATCGAATTTCTTATCAACCCTCAGATCAATTCTCATATAGTAAGGATATCTTGCACTGTTGAAATCATCAGTAGCATATACAGCCCTGTTAACCTGAGCTGATGCTTCATAGTTTATTGGAGTATAAGGTCTTCCTCCGCTGTATTTGAATTTTGCTCCGAGCAGCCATCCGTTTCGAAACTGATATCCTGCAATCAGAGTAAACTGATTTCCCGGATCAAACGCACCGGGCTTTTCATTTCCGGCAAGCGCATTAAACCCTGAATTAATATATGAATAATTTATCATGCCGTATAAACCGATCTGAGATAATTTTTTCTGTATGGAAATGTCAATACCCTTTGTATAACCATATCCTGCGCTTGAAGCTACACCAACTAAGTTGGGTCCGAATTCAGCACCGCCGTCAATTAAAATATAGGTAGGAATGTCAATCCAGACGGGATAGTCTTTATACTTCTTATAAAATACTTCAACAGTGGCTTTTATATCGCTTGCAAAAAAATGATCAATGCCTGCAATAAAATGATCACTTCGAATGCTGTTGAGTAAATTGTTGAGCGGACTCGATGTCAGCCAGACATATTCAGGTGACTGGTAGTAAATTCCCCATGCAAGGTTTAAGGAAGTGAGAGGCGATATTTTGTAAGACAGTCCGGCTCTTGGTGAGAAGTAAGTTTTCAAACTTATATAATCAAAGTAATCAACCCTCAATCCTGTATTCATTATAAGCCTGTCCTGAAACAGTTTAGTGGTAAAATTTACATGTCCGAAAAGTTTGTAAGTAGTGAAATCAGTATAAGATTTAATTGTGTCATACGGATAACCCGCAGCGCTTGTATCACCTTTTAAAAATAAATAGCTGTTGATTAAAGCCGTCTTTTCGCCAACCCCTGTATTTAAAATTACAAATGGTGATAGCTGATAGTTGAAATCCGATTGAAGAATAATTTCATTATTATTCGCGTCATTTTGAAAATCTATTTTAGCTGTCTGCCCGTCAATCTGCAGAATGTTATCATCGGTTCGTGAATATGAAAGTACAGTTTGCAGGTAACCCTTTTTGAAAATTTTCTTATAGTTAATTCCGGTGCCCAGTGTTTTTTGATTGGATTTAGAATTACCATAAGGGTTGTTTGCTTCGGACTCACCTGAAAAATCTATTTTATCAAGTCCGAGCAAGCCAATCATAATAAGTTTATCTGTCTGACTAAAATCATAAGCCACTTTCAGATTAAAGTCCCAGTAATTCGGAACGGAGGTCAGGCGTATTGCATTCTGAATAAGTTCAAGATAACTTCTTCTGACCGAGAACAGAAAGGAGCCGTTTTCTGATAATGGCGCTTCAAATACTCCGCCGAATCCGGTAATGGAAAGATTGATATCTTTGTAGAAATTTTTCCTGCTTCCTTCCCTGAATTTTATATTTACTACACCCGAAAGTCTGTCTCCGTACAGTGAGGGAAAGCCTCCCGTGAGCATGTCGGTTTCGCGAATGAATTTTGAATTTATAAATCCGATTGCACCGCTGGATGAGCCGTCAGTGCCGAAGTGATTTATGTTAGGGATTTCAATGCCGTCAATTATGATGAGATTCTCGGACGGAGATCCGCCCCGTATTATGATATCATTGCGCTGATCGTTGCCAATTGCAACACCAGGCGCTGTCTGCAGCATCCTGGAAATATCTTCGGTAGCTCCCGGAGCTCTGCGAATTTCTTCATAATCCAGATTGATTGAGCTCAAGTTTACATTCGAACTCTGATCAAATGAATTTGCTTCAACATCAATGACATCTGTAACGATGCTTTTTGGTATAAGTCTGATAAGTATTTCAAGCGGCTTGCTTGCGTAAATTATCAGGTTTGATTTTATCGAAGGCTCATATCCAACTGATACAACTTTAATTTCGTAAGAACTGTGTCTTAAATTATCAAAAGTAAATTCTCCTCTGTCATCGGAAAAAACTTTTACTCCGGTATTCATTAATTCAATACCCGCGTTTTTTACAGGATTTTGTGTTTCTTCGTCAATTATTTTGCCTTTGATAATACCTTTATCATCTGCCTGAGAGAAGACTTTTGATACTAAAAATGAATAAAAAAGTACGCAAATAAATAATTTATTTACCATATTCTAATAAAATTTCAGCTCAAATTAATTTAACCCAAATTTTCATGAGTGCTTTTTTCTGCAGAAAAAGCAATAATTCCCCAAAGAATTTGAAAATTTGAAATTTAGAAAAAATTCTTAGTAAACTTTGGAAATGTGTCATTTTATGGTTATGAATCCTAATATTTCTATTGAAAATTCATGGTTATACAAATTATAATTATAAATTTGCTATTAAAAGTAAGATTTATTTGCCAATTAACCCATAATCAAAAAATTATAAAACTTGAATTTTATACGACTCTGCAAAATCATAATAGAAATGAAGTTTTTAAAATATTTTATTGGGATAAAACTTACAAATATATGAAAATCAGGTCTCAATCATTTTCATCCTAATTTGATCAGGGATAAAGAATTTTTCGGGATGCAATTACTTTAAATTCAATTGACTAAAAAATTAAATTTTAGTATTTTATAGGTTTCCATAAATAAGAAGCTAATACTAATTTGCCAACAATTAACCAGTTAATAAGAAAAGGCCGTAAGAAAATAATTTCGAAGAGTAAAGCTCCGGCAATGGATTCATGTCCGCAAAAACGGGGAGTATGCACAAGAGTATACACATCAACTCCCAAAAAACCTAATTCTGCATTAAGAAAAGTTGCAAGAGTAAGGCTGACTAACGGAATGGAAGTAACCGCATACATTCCCGGAGAAGGGCATAATTTACAGGAACATTCTATTGTATTAATAAGAGGCGGAAGAGTAAAAGATTTGCCGGGTGTAAGATATCACATTATTAGAGGGGCTTTAGATACAGCAGGGGTAACAAACAGAAAGAAAGCAAGATCGAAATACGGAGCGAAGAAAGCAAAAACAAGTGCATCAAGTTAAGCACAAAAATTTTATATAAAAAATAAAACATTCAATCTTATTTAAATGAGAAGAAAGCGAGCCGAAAAAAGAATCAGAAAACCCGATCCGAGATACAATGATATATTAATCGGAAGATTCATAAACAATATCATGCACGACGGCCAAAAGCAAGTTGCGCAGAGGATAATGTACGATGCATTTAAAATAATCGGTGATAAGACAAAGGGTGAGCCTATTGATGTTTTCAGAAAAGCAATAAATAATGTTCAGCCGGCAATTGAGGTAAGGTCCAGAAGAGTTGGCGGTTCCAATTACCAGGTGCCGACCGAAGTAAGACCTGATAGAAGAATTGCGCTTGCAATAAAATGGATACTTTCATATACCAGAGCAAGAAATGAAAAATCAATGTCGCTGAAGCTTGCAAATGAACTTATGGCTGCATCAGTTGGTGAAGGCAGTTCAGTTAAAAAGAAGGATGATGTTCACAAAATGGCAGAAGCAAACAAAGCATTTGCACATTTTAAATGGTAGTTCAATTAATTTTTTTAAAAATCAAACAATAAGGGTAGTTTAAAATAAAATGCCAAGGCAAGTATCATTAGAGAAAACGAGAAATATAGGTATAATGGCTCATATTGATGCCGGTAAGACCACAACAACCGAAAGAATTTTGTATTATACCGGAAGACTTCACAGAATTGGAGAAGTTCATGAAGGCGCTGCAACAATGGACTGGATGGAGCAGGAAAAAGAAAGAGGAATTACAATTACATCAGCGGCAACAACTTGTTCATGGAATGATCACAGAATTAATATAATTGATACTCCCGGTCACGTTGATTTTACTGCAGAGGTGGAACGTTCATTGAGAGTGTTGGACGGTGCGGTTGCTTTGTTTTGTTCAGTAGGAGGAGTAGAGCCTCAGTCTGAAACAGTGTGGAGACAGGCAGATAAATACAGGGTACCGCGAATTGCATTTGTAAATAAAATGGACAGAACCGGAGCGGACTTTTTTAATGCAATTGAAATGATGAAAGACAGGCTGAAGGCAAATGCAGTACCTATTCATTTACCGATAGGTCAGGGAGCTTTGTTTAACGGGATAATAGACCTTATTACAATGAAAGCAAGAATGTTCAATGATGAAACACTCGGAGCAACATATGAGGACATTGACATTCCGGAATCATTAAAAGAGCAGGCGAGGGAATACAGGCAGAAACTTCTGGAAGCAGTTGCAGATGTTGATGATACTTTGCTGGAAAAATTTTTGGAAGGCAAAGAAATTAGTGAAAAGGAAATAATTTCGGTATTAAGAAAAGCAACTATAGATGTAAAGATAATACCTGTATTATGCGGATCATCTTTTAAAAATAAAGGTGTACAGAATTTACTCGATAAAGTAATTGATTTGCTTCCGTCTCCACTTGATGTCGGAGAAGTTGAAGGGCATCATTATCACACTGATGATCATGTAACTCGCAAGGTTTCTGATGATGAGAAATTTACGGCACTTGCATTCAAAATCATGACCGATCCTTTCGTTGGAAAACTCACATTTTTCAGGGTTTATGCAGGTAAAGCTACAGCCGGAAGTTATGTTTACAATTCAATTGCAGGAAAAAAGGAAAGATTCAGCAGATTGCTTCAGATGCATGCTAACAGCAGGGAAGATTTAAAAGAAGTATATTGCGGAGATATTGCAGCTGCCGTCGGATTAAAAAATACAAGAACAGGCGATACTCTTTGCGAGGAAAGTGATCCTATAGTATTAGAGAAAATATCATTTCCGGAACCGGTTATTTCAATTGCAATTGAACCGAAGACAAAGGCGGATCAGGATAAGCTTGGCGAATCTCTGTCAAAACTTTCAGATGAAGATCCGACATTCAGGGTAAGAACAGATGAAGAGACAGGTCAAACACTGATCTCAGGAATGGGTGAGCTGCATTTGGATATCATAGTTGACAGATTAAAAAGGGAATTTAAAGTTGATGCAAATGTGGGAAATCCGCAGGTAGCATATAAAGAAACAATTAAGAAGAAAGTTACACAGGAAGGCAAATTTGTAAGACAGTCGGGCGGTAGAGGACAGTTCGGTCATGTATGGATTGAAATTGAGCCGAATGAAAAAGGGAAAGGGTTTATTTTTGAGAATGGAATCGTCGGAGGAGTTATACCGAAAGAATATATAAATCCGGTAGCTGATGGAATTGAAGAAGCGATGAAGAACGGTGTTTTGGCAGGATATCCGGTTGAAGATGTTAAAGTAAGATTGTTTGACGGTTCATTTCATGATGTTGATTCATCTGAAATGGCTTTTAAAATTGCAGGTTCGATTGCATTTAAAGAAGGCGCAAGGAAAGCAAGCCCTGTTTTGCTTGAGCCGATAATGGAAGTTGAAGTTGTGACTCCGGAGGAATACATGGGTGATGTAATGGGAGATTTGAGTTCAAGAAGGGGAAGAATTGAAGGAATGTCTCAAAGGAGCGATGCACAGGTTATTAAAGCACTGGTTCCTTTGTCTGAGATGTTCGGATATGCAACTACCATGAGATCGATGACACAGGGAAGAGCAATATACACAATGCAGTTTTCTCATTATGACGAAACTCCGAAGAGTGTTTCGGATCAGATCATAGAGAAGATCAAAGGAAAAGAAAAAGTTTCCGGATAATTTGGAAATTGGAATTTCGGATTTGGAAGTTAGTTTTAAAAATAGTTCTTTAATATTAAAGTAAGGGTCAGTTCCGATACTTCGGAATATAACTCGTAGATTAGACACTTTAAGTCGCTCTATAAAATATTTCTTAAAGAAAAATTTTTTATATAAGAAAAATTTCCATCAAGGGTCAGTAGCTCAGATGGTTAGAGCGCGTGCCTTATAAGCACGAGGTGGGAGGTTCAATTCCTCCCTGACCCACTTTATTCAATTGTAAATTATCAATTTTAAATGTTCAATTGACCTCAGGATTTTGACGGGAAGTAAAATACCCGGTTTTCATATTAAAAAATAATTAACTAAAAAATAAACAGCTTTAAGGAGAAATAAGAAATGGCAAAAGAGAAATATAATGTAAGTAAACCCCACGTAAATATTGGCACAATAGGGCACGTTGATCACGGGAAGACTACATTGACAGCGGCAATCACGATGGCTTTAGGAAAAAAAGGATTTTCAAAAGTCAGAGCTTTTGATTCAATTGATAAGGCTCCTGAAGAAAGAGCACGAGGAATTACGATTGCAACCGCACACGTTGAGTATGAAACAGAAAACAGACACTATGCTCACGTGGACTGTCCGGGACACGCTGACTACATTAAAAACATGATCACAGGTGCTGCTCAGATGGACGGCGCAATATTGGTCGTTGCTGCTACAGACGGTGCTATGCCACAGACAAAAGAACACATTCTATTGGCAAGACAGGTAGGGGTTCCGGCAATAGTAGTTTTTCTTAATAAAGTGGATATTATTTATCAGCAGGAGAAAACTCCTGAAGATGCAGAGCTGTTACTTGAAGTTGTTGAATCAGAATTAAGAGATATTCTCAACGGGTACGATTATCCGGGTGATGCAATACCAATCATAAGAGGAAGCGCTCTTAAAGCGATGGAAGCGGGATTAGATGCCGCCGCAACACCTGATGACGAGAGATTAAAACCGATATTTGAATTAATGGCAGCTGTTGATTCTTACATTCCTCAGCCGCAACGAGATATTGATAAGACATTCCTGATGCCGGTAGAAGACGTATTCTCAATTACGGGTAGAGGTACAGTTGCAACCGGAAGAATAGAAAGAGGGAAAGTTAAAGTCGGAGAAGAAGTTGAGCTTATCGGACTTGGTGCAAAGAAAAAGACTGTTGTAACAGGTGCTGAAATGTTCAATAAGGAACTCGATGAAGCAGTTGCAGGATTTAACTGCGGATTATTATTAAGAGGTGTTGACAAGAATGAAATTGAAAGAGGAATGGTACTTGCAAAAGCGGGTTCAATTACACCTCACAAGAAATTTGAAGCACAGGTTTACATTCTGGCAAAAGAGGAAGGCGGAAGGCACACACCGTTCAGTACAAATTACAGACCTCAGTTTTATTTCAGGACAACAGACGTAACAGGAGTTGTTCATTTGCCTGAAAACATACAGATGGTAATGCCGGGTGATAATGTTGAAAAATTAGCGATAGAATTGATTACGCCAATTGCTATGGAAGAGGGATTAAAATTTGCAATCAGAGAAGGTGGAAGAACAGTTGGCGCAGGCGTAGTAACCAAAATTGTAGATTAATTAATTAAGTTAAAAATATAATTTAAGTTGGCATCACAAAAAATCAGAATAAAGTTAAAGTCTTACGATCATTCATTACTGGATAAGTGGACTGAAAGGATAATAAAAACAATCAAGTCCACCGGAGCGATTGTAAGCGGTCCGATTCCGTTACCCACGAAGAAAAATGTTTATACTGTTTTGAGATCTCCTCATGTTGATAAAAAATCACGTGAGCAGTTCGAAACCCGGGCACATAAAAGATTAATTGACATTTTAAACTCATCGAATAAGACCATAGATGCTTTAACTAAATTAGATCCGCCCGGCGGTGTGGACATTGAAATAAAAGTTTAATCAGAAAAAACAATGACAGGAATTTTAGGAAAAAAAATCGGAATGACAACCGTGTTTCAAGATGACGGGAATGCCGTTCCTTGTACGGTTATTGAAGCGGGACCTTGTTATGTAACACAAATAAGAACAAAGGAAAAGGACGGATACGAAGCTATTCAGCTTGGATTTGAAGAGAAAAAGGATAAAAACACTACAAAGCCCTTAATCGGTAAATTCAAGAAAATCAAAACTCCTACTTTAAGGTATTTGAAAGAAGTCAGAGATTTTCCAGCCGGAGAATTGAAAGAAGGCGATACTGTAACAGTTGGTTTGTTTAATGAAGGTGATACAGTAAAAGTAACAGGTATTTCAAAAGGAAAGGGATTTCAGGGAGTTGTAAGAAGACATGGATTCGGCGGAGGTCAGCGGACACACGGACAAAGCGACAGACAAAGGGCACCGGGATCGATCGGCGGAAGCTCATATCCGTCAAGAGTTTTCAAGGGTCAGAGAATGGCCGGAAGAATGGGTAATGATACTGTAACCGTAAGAAATTTAAAAATAGTAAAAATATTCAGTGACTCTAATTTGATATTAATTAAAGGCGCAATTCCGGGTGCTAAGACCGGTTTAGTAGAAATTTATAAAAATTAATAATGGAATTAAAAATTTATAAGCTTGATGGTTCAGAATCCGGGCAGACAATTAATCTTCCTCCGGAAGTCTTTGAAATTGAGCCGAATCATCATTTGATTTATCAATCTGTTCGTACTTATCTTTCAAATCAAAGACAGGGAACACACAAGACAAAAGGCAGAAGCGAAGTACGGGGAGGGGGGAAGAAGCCATTCAGACAAAAAGGAACAGGAAGAGCGAGACAGGGAACAAGCAGATCACCGATAATGGTAGGAGGAGGAAATATCTTCGGACCCAGACCTCATACGTATAAACTTACATTACCAAAGAAGTCAGCAAGGCTTGCAAGAAAAAGCGCATTGAGTCTGAAGGCAAAAGATAATGAGATTATGATAGTGGAAGATTTCACTTTTGAAGCACCTAAGACAAAAGATTTACTTAGCATACTTAAGTCGCTGAAAATAGACGATAAAAAAACATTACTGCTGGTTTCGGAAAGAAATGATAATGTTTATAAATCCGGAAGAAATCTTGGAAAACTAAATGTTTTGATATCCGATAAAGCTGCTACTTATGATTTATTAAATAATAAGCTGATATTAATGCAGAAGTCTGCCCTGGATACTTTATGCAAAAGTTTAATTAATTAAAGATCTTTAAAAAAGTTATGAAGACAATTTTAGTAAAACCATTAATCACAGAAAAGAATACGGCGGTTCAGGATTCACTTAACCAATATGCCTTTGAAGTAGGAATGGACAGTAATAAGATTGAGATTAAGAAAGCCGTTGAGAAAAAATTTCATGTACGGGTTTCAAAAGTAAGAACAATAATTTCAAAGGGAAAAAAGAAATCTCAGATGACAAGAAAAGGCAGGTTTGAAGGTTACAGGTCTGACAGAAAAAAAGCTATCGTAACTTTGCATAAAGAAGACAAGATAGATTTTCTCGGAAACGTTGAATAAGCAATAACTCAGTTTAGACACAAAAAACAAAAGCCCGTTGATAAAATCATCGGGCTTTTAACAATTAAAGAGAAGCTTAAATTATCGAAGTTGTGCAAGCATAAGTAAACGATCATAGTAATCCAGTAAACGATCATAGTAATCCAATGAAAAGTAAATTTGAAATATTCATAGACACTGATATTTTTACTGACCATATATCCGGTAAAGGTACCGGTGATATTTCTCTTTTGCAAAAATGCAGGACGTTGTTTGACGGATGTTACACATCAGTAATCAATGCTTCTGAAATTTTTTCGGATATGACCGGAAAAAGGAAGATCGATAGTGCAAAAATAATGTTTGATGAAATCGGAATTCTTGGAATTCCATTCAGATATTCGCTTAAAATAGGTGATGTTATGAATGCTGTAAAAAAAAAAGTACAGGAAACAAGTTAAGGGATATTATAGTTATAGCTGTTTGTTCGGAAACCAAGCTTCCCCTTTTAACGTCGAATGAATTAAGATACAAGGAAATTTCAAAAATTTATAAGGTGAAATTAATTAAAAAAGAAACTATCATTAATAGTAACTCACCTGAATTAATATTCAAAAAAGCAAAAATTTTATAATATGAAATTAGGTAAACAATATACAAGCAGGGAAAACCAATCTACAGATATTTATTTAAAAGAAATCAGCAAAACCACACCTCTTACAGTGGTACAGGAAATAGATTGTGCTAAGAGAATTAAGAAAGGGGATAAGAAAGCTTTAGATTTGCTCGTTAAAGCAAATTTGAGATTCGTCGTTAGTGTTGCGAAACAGTATCAGAATCAGGGCTTATCGCTGAATGATCTTATAAATGAAGGCAATTTAGGTCTGATAAAAGCGGCGAAGAAATTCGATGAAACAAGGGGATTCAAATTTATTTCTTATGCGGTCTGGTGGATCAGACAATCTATACTTCAGGCTTTAGCCGAGCAGTCAAGAGTTGTGAGACTGCCTTTAAATATAGTTCAGCAAAAGAGTAAGATTGCCAAGACAATCAGCGAACTTGAACAGAAGAATGAAAGGGTTCCAAATGTTTTGGAGATAGCCGAAAAATTAGACATGAGCGTTTATGAAGTTCAGGAAACATTAAAAAATTCCGGCGGTCACGTTTCGATGGATGCACCTAGCATACACGGGGAAGATACAAAACTTATTGACATAATGCCTGACAAGCAGGAAAAGATGCCGGATATTTCTTTGCTTAAAGATTCTTTAAGAATTGAAATTGACAGAGCGCTTGATACTTTATCACAGAGAGAAAAAGAAGTTGTGAAATTATATTACGGACTGGAAAAGGAAAATCCGCTAACACTTGAAGAAATAGGTGATAAATATAAACTGACACGTGAGAGAGTAAGGCAGATTAAAGAAAAAGCAATCAGAAGATTAAGACAGGCTTCGCGAAGCAAGGCTTTGAAAGCGTATTTAGGTCAGTAATTGTATAGAGCTGTACAGATATTTTAAACCATTCTAAGTTTTTTAGAATGGTTTTTCTATTTAGTGATTTAAGTAATTGAAAAGATTCTTCAGAGTCTCTTTCGGGATTTCATGTTTCCCTTCAAAAATTATTTCTTTAAACTTAATGTCATTTGATTTCAACAGAGTAAAACTTTCATCAATACTTTTTTGTGAAACAACTTCATCATGACTGCCTGTTATATAAATCAGAACCGACTTTGAAAGTTTTTCCCTGAGTTTTTTGAAATCGGCATCCCTTGGAAATTCGGAGGAGCAAAGGATTAGGTTATCAAAATGATAATTACTTTTTATAAACCATCTCACTGCAGTATGCACACCCTGTGAAAAACCAAGAAGATTTATTTGTGATTCGCACAGATCATATTTACTTTTAATATCATTAAAAACATTTTCCAAATAGTTTGTATAGTCATTGATTTCATTTAACCTGTCTTCTTTTGTCATCCATGATGCTCCAATCTTATTTCTGAAATAGAATTTCGATAATCCTTCCGGGGCAATGAGTAAAATGTTTTCTCCTGATAAAAAATTAAATTGATTTATAAACTCCCTGGCAAGTTCAGCATAGCCGTGAATAACAATCCAGACACAGTTAACATTCTTTAAAACCGGATTATTTGTATAATACCGTGCAATCTTTTCAATTTTGATAAAATTTTCTGTTATATCCAACTATATAAATTTTTTTAACTAATATCTGAATTATAAGAAGAATAAAAAATAGAATAATCGCTAGGGGGGAGATGAAGTGAGGCAATCCGTCCAAAACGTTTTCTTTGAAATCTATTTTTTGTAAACGCATAATTTACAAAGTGATCTGCAAGAATACATACTTCGATTTAATCAGCTTTCTTTTGAAAGAGCAAAAGAAAACTTGGCAAAGAAAACTCTCCCGCCTGTGAAAAATTGCCTAAAATTCTTTCGCAATGGCGGGTTCGCTTTTCACAATATTGATTTATTTTAGGAAGATTTCAAATGATTTACAGATTTTTTATAATGTTTTGAACTGCAGTGAAAGTGAGAAAAATTTTTGCACTCAAATAACCTTTAACTTTTAACTTGTAACTTTTAACTTGTAACTTTTAACTTGTAACTTTTAACTTGTAACTTTTAACTTGTAACTTTTAACCGAATCTGCCCCGTTAGGCTAATGGATAAACCAGCAGACTACGGATCTGCTTTTAGAAGTTCGAATCTTCTACGGGGTACTAAGAATATCCAACAAATCATATCATCCCCGGTTTCAGTTTCTGTGCTTCACTGAAGGTTGATTTTTTACAGTCGCGGAAACTACAAAACAATGAATTATAAAGTTAAAAATGGAGTTTAAGACATATTAAAAATTTAAACTATTACTTATGGAAATAAAAATTACAAAAACCTTATCCAATAAAAGCGGAGTACACTTTTCTCAAGCAAATCTGATAGAGAAAAAAGTTAATACCTATAAGAATTCTTTTGTAAAAAGTTCACTGATAGCAGTGCAGCTGATCATGTTTTGTGTTTTTTGGGATGTCTTATTTGCACAAACTATTACTTCATTCTCTCCGGAAAGCGGATCTGTCGGATCTACAGTCGTAATTTCAGGAAATGGTTTTAATACTGTTACATCAAATAATGTAGTTTTCTTTGGTGCTGTAAAAGCTTTAGTTACTGAAGCAACAAGCACAAGCCTGACAGTAGTTGTCCCTGCAGGCACAACCTTCCATAATATTTCTGTTACAAATTTAACTAATAATCTGACAGCGTATTCATCGAGGCCATTTATTGTTACATTTCCGGGCTCCACTACGCTTAAATTTGCTTCGAAAATTGATTTTGGAACAGGTGTAAATCCTTTTACTGTGAGTATCGGCGATCTTAACGGTGACGGCAAGTCTGATCTGGCTGTTGCTAATACTGCCAGCAGTACTGTTTCAGTTTTACGTAATATATCAAATACTCCAACGGTAAGCTTTGCGGCAAAAGTTGATTTTGCAACCGGCTCACATCCTTACACCGTTATTATCCGTGATATAGACGGAGACGGCAAGCCTGATATGACTGTTGATAATTATTCAAGTTCAACTGTATCGGTATTTCGTAACACCTCAGTATCCGGATTAATAACTTTTGCTCCTAAGGTTGATTTCGCAACAGGTATAAATCCTCATTCCGTAAGTGTCTGTGATTTCAACAGTGATGGTAAACCTGACATAGTATCTGCCAATTGGGTAGGTAACTCAGTATCGGTATTTAGAAACACGTCAACTTCGGGTAACATAAGCTTTGCCCAGAAAGTTGATTTTCTTACAGCTACGACGTCTGTCTTTGTTAATACCGGTGATTTAGACGGAGACGGCAAACCTGACATTGTAACTGCCAATTGGTACGGTAATAATGTTTCGTTATTCCGGAATACTTCAACTTCAGGTAATATTAGTTTTGCTCCAAGGACTGACTTATCCCCTTTTGATCTTCCGGATTGTGTAGGTATTGGTGATCTCAACGGCGACGGGAAACCCGAACTTGTAGTTTCTTGCAGAGGAACCGATAATGTATCTACTCTAAGAAATACATCTGTACCGGGAGCAATAAGTTTTGCAATGCCGGTTGATTTTGCGACGGGATATCATCCGTTTTATGTGAGTTTAGGTGATCTTGACGGAGACGGTAAACCGGATCTTTCAACTGCAAATTTCGGATTGTCAGATGTCACCGGGAGCTTATCGGTAATGCGCAATATGTCCGGCACAGGACCATTAAGCTTTAATTCAAAAATTGATTTTACAACAGGTGATGGTTCAGCTTCCGTGTGCGTCGGAGATCTTGACGGAGACGGCAAACCTGATGTTGTAGTTGCGAATAATTTTTCTTATACAGTGTCTGTTTTTAGAAATACGGCAAACTCAATCGTCAATATAAAAGTCATTCCGGAAGGATTTTACGATTCGGCAACAGATAAACTGAGAATAAAAGACACGGTCAGAGCATATCTTCATTCAACCGTTTCTCCCTTCAATTTAATTGATTCCTCGATTGCCTTAATAGATTCGGTTACATTCAACGGTAAGTTCTATTTTACAAATGCGCCAAACGGTACTTATTATATAAAAATAATACACCGCAATGCACTTGAAACATGGAGCAGATCAGGTGGTGTATCGTTTACAGCCGGAGCAACAATGAATTATGACTTTACGACATCCGGATCTCAGGCATTCGGAAATAATCAGATTCAGGTTAATAATGCTCCGTTAAGATTTGCAATATACAGTGGTGATGTCTCACACAACAGAGCCATAAATCTGGAAGATGTAATTCAGATCGATAATGATGTAAGTAATTTTGCAACAGGATATATAGTAACTGACCTAACAGGAAATTATTTTGCAGATCTTACAGATATGTTAATTGCTTACAATAATTCATCAGCATTTGTAAGTGTAATAAAACCTTGATTGCTTTGATAATTACTATTTTCATTAAAAATTATTTTAAAATATTAAAATTAATTAAAATTTATTGTTAATTTTAAATCAGCAAAAGCCGGTAATTAAATTACCGGCTTTTTATTTTTTGTAAAAAGTAATGAAGCTAATATTTTGGACAAAAATTTTAAAAATAATAGAACTTGTAATTTTGCACTAAAAATTCTTGAAATCTCAAATTTTATCAAATTTTTAGAATCATTTGAAGTCATTTGACTATTAGAAATATTAGTTTTATTTTTAACAAAATTAATTGTTTCATTTTAACGCTCTTTTGCTTGTTCTTTAATTGGATAAACACAATTTCTGGAAGAACTAATAACCTGACCTAATCAGCACCCCGTTAAGAGTTTTTCCATTCAAGTATTACATATTATATCGGATTTTGTAAAATTTCTGATAATTCAGCAAAAAGTGAAGTTTATTTCTTGATAAAATCACACGATTGCTTATTTGTTCAGATCATTGGAATAATAGCTTCAATTTTAAACAGCGGAGCGGATAATGATTTTTGCGTTAAAAAATTTTCTTATTAAGAAATTTCAATTGTATTAAAAAACCCAATTTTTCTTATAGTACCTCCACCCAATGAAGATTAATTTAAAGAATAAACATATTGAGAAATCCCTTAAGGGAAAATCCGGAAAGAAGTTACTTCACATAATAGATAAGAAGAATAAAAGTTCTGCAGATTCCAAAATACAACCTCCGGTAAGCAATACAGAGGTTACACTGTCAGGATTCTGGAAAAACATATTAGGTCACGGAAATTTTGGAATAACTGATGATTTTTTTCAAATCGGGGGGAACAGCATTAAGAGTATTCAATTGATTTCAAATATTTTCCGGCAATTTTCAATTCAATTTGAATTATCTGAAGTTTTTTTATATCCTACAATCTTACAACTCGCGGAATTAATAGATAAGCGTCAAAAAGAAAAACAACCCCCTACATTAATTGAAATTCAACCCAGATCTTCACTAATCCCATTATCATTCAGTCAGGAGCGTTTGTGGTTTATTGACCATCTGGATGGCAGCTTACCATATCATGTATCAGCAGTCTTACGATTGAAAGGACGGTTGAACACAGAAGCACTTGAAAATTCGATATCAACTATAATAAATCGACATGAGATCCTCCGGACGATAATACGTGTAGAGGAAGGACAGGCTTTCCAATACATAAAGGAAAAAGACAAATGGGAATTGGAAATTATTGACGGATCAATATACAAGGAAGATGCAGAGTCTTTAAATCATTTCATCCAGGAATTAATGAACAGACCCTTTGATTTATCAAAGGATTATATGATTCGTGTTTCATTAATTTCGCTCAGCAAGAGAGAGCACATATTGGTGCAAACAATGCATCATATTTCATCTGATGCGTGGTCATTAAAGATATTATTGGAAGAAGTATCCGAACTATACAATTCTTTTATTGAAAACCGGTCTGCTGATTTACCTCAGCTTCCCATGCAGTATGCTGACTATGCGCAATGGCAGAGGAAGTATTTACAGGAAGATGTTTTGAGCGAAAAATTAAAATACTGGAAAGGTAAACTTGACGGTATATTACCTGTTCAATTGCCGGCTAATTTTAAAAGACCTGCAGTATTAAGCTCAAGAGGTGGGGTTACATACTTTAATATTGATAAAAAATTGACATCCGAACTTCAGCGGGTAAGCAATATGCAGGAAAGTACAATATTTATGATCTTGCTTGCAGCATTTAAGGTATTGCTCAATAAGTACAGCGGTCAGCAGGATATTACAGTAGGTACTTCCATTGCCAACCGAACTTTGCAGAATGTCGAAAAACTTATTGGTTTTTTTGTTAATACTCTTGCTTTAAGAAGTGAAGTTGATACTAATTCTTCATTTGCTGAACTGTTGCAACAGGTTAAAAAAACGACACTTGAAGCATATGCACATCAGGAAGTGCCGTTTGAAAAAGTAGTTGATGCTGTTGTAAAAGAAAGAGATCCCTCCTATAGTCCCATATTCCAGGTAATGCTTGTATTGCAGAATTTACCTGATGTTTCAGGACTTCATTTAGGAGATGTGAAGATTTTGAAAGAACCATTTGCACAGCACACATCGAAGTTTGACTTTACAATTTTTATAAATGAAACCCCGAAAGGACTGCAGGGATCAGTTGAATATTCAACTGATTTGTATAAAGAAGAGACAATTGAACGGATGCTTGTTCACTTTAAGCAGCTCTTGAAATCAATAGTAAAAGATCCGCATCAGAAGATAAGCTCACTACAGATGCTGAC
>CAYNTN010000072.1:0-24042 GCA_964399995.1 uncultured Ignavibacteriaceae bacterium | reverse complement strand
TCACTCCATTCACTCCATTCACTCCATACACTCCATACACTCCATACACTCCATACACTCCATACACTCCATACACTCTTAACTTACTTTGAACGCACTCGGACAGATATCATTTAAAAAACATTCACTGCAATTTGGTTTTTTGGCTTTGCAGATCAGTCTGCCCAGCTCCCCGATTCTCATTGAAAAATAAAACTGTTCCTTTTCGGGAATTATCTCCTTTAATTCAATTTCAATTTTATCAGGATTATCACTTTCAATCAAACCAAGCCTTGCACAGACTCTTTTCAAATGCGTGTCAACTATGATTACATCATTCTTTCCGAAACAGTTACCAAGCACTACACTTGCAGATTTCCTTCCGACACCGGAAAGTGAAGTCAGATCTTCCATAGTTCCCGGTATCTTCCCTTTGAAATTCTCAACTATTGTTTTACAAATAGATAAAACGGATTTCGCTTTGTTGTTGTAGAAATTTATTGATTTAATATTTTCCCTGAAATAGTTTTCACCATCTTTGAGAATATCTGCGGGAGATTTATATTTGGATTTGTACAAGGGAGTCATGACATGATTAACCCGCACATCAGTGCACTGTGCAGCAAGTACAGTAGATACAAGCAATTCAAAAGGTGATTTAAATTCAAGATGACATTTTGCGTCGGGAAATTCCTTCGAAAGACGCTTAATAATTTCTTTTGAAAGCTTTTTTAATTTTTCTTTGTTCATAAATTGAGTTCAGCAAAATATTTAATTAAAAAGTTTATAGCTATTCAAAATCAACTCTGCCCAAAACGTCTAGAATATTATTCAGCCTATTTAAAGATTTGTCATTCCTTTATGTTAAAGTGCAAACTTAAAAGTGGGCAAAAGGTATTGTCATTCTGTTATGTTTTCAGTAATAAACAATTCCATTGTATTTCATACAGAACCAAAAAAGTAAATCTTTCGGTTCATTTTCTTGTTCAGCATCTCAATTCTTATAATCTTTATGATTTCTATAAAGAAGAGATTTGATTATTTTAAAGTAAAATATCTTTAAACAATTACTTTTAAAAATAAGAGTCATGCTAAATGAAACGTGAAATCGGACGGATCAAGGCGATCTTTCGCTATCCTGTTAAATCAATGGCAGGCATTGAATTGACAAATGCTAAACTGGGCTTTCGTGGACTCGAAGGTGACAGGCGCTTTGCGTTTCGCCGTATGACAGAAAACGGAGATTTTCCATGGTTATCTGCGAGCAGGATGCCCGAGATGATCATGTTCAAACCTTTTCTACAGAATGAGAATGAGAATACCCTTGCTACCCAGCCATGTCCGTACACCTGAAGGAATTGCTCTCGAACTCAACTGCAGGAATTTATCTGATGATCTTTCGCGTCGTTTTGGTTCTGAATTGCAGTTGATGTATCTTAAGCATGGTATCTTCGATGAGGCAAGTGTTTCGCTGATAAGCCATGAAACAATCTTAAGGATCGAAAGAGAATCGGAACGCTCCCTCGACATACGCCGGTTTCGCCCTAACATATTAATCGAAACAAAAAGCGGTAATCCTTTTGAAGAAGATAACTGGGTTGGAAGTACATTCTTCTTTGGCGACGAACCTGATGCACCGGCTGTAAGTCTGACATTACGTGATAAGCGCTGCGTCATGGTCAACCTTGATCCTGATACTGCACTGTCAGATGCGAATGTAATGAAGTCAATAATTAAGTTGAATGAAAATAATGCAGGGGTTTATGGAACCGTTACGAAAATTGGAAATATTATTGTTGGTCAGAAAGTTTATCTCGCTGACTGATCTGTGATTGTGCCGGAATTTAAACCTACTGCAATTTTTTGTAGTTTGACCCGAGCGGAATATAAGAAGATCAGAGAAGTTCCGGTCGATTCCGTGAAAACCGGGGAAAATCTTTAAATCCGGTTTCATTCATTAATAATTTTATATACCGAATTTGAGTCAGAAAATAAAATATCTTTCATTATTAGTACTGCCTTTTCTTCTATTGTTTACTGTTCTCATTTTAAAATCAGCACGCGGACCGTATTTCTTAAATATGGAGGACCCGAGTTATGTTTATCTTATCAATTCACTGAATGTCTCTCTTAGATATGATGTCGGACATTTCGATCATCCGGGTACAACAGTACAGGTAATAGGAGCTGTAACAATCAGGATTTACCATTGGTTAAGCAACAGGAATGCAGATTTGATTATGGACGTTTTATCAAGACCTGAAGATTATTTAAGTCTGATGCACACAATTTTAATTCTGATCAGCAGCACAACACTATTTTTACTGGGATTGTTAACTTACAAATTATCCCGGAATATACTGCTTAGCTTATTTATTCAATTGTCTCCTTTTGTCTCGATTGAAGTTTTCTACGGTTATAAAATTGTTTCTTCGGACAATTTTTTAATTACCGTCTCCATGGGGTTTCTGGGAATCTTGATTTATTATTTGTTCAAAGTGAAAACCGATGTTAAATCACCTCTGATTTTTGTTCTTATTTTTGCAATTATATCTGCATTGGGATTGGCAACAAAATTAATTTTTTTTCCACTGATTATAATTCCTCTTATTCTCATCACAGGATACAAAAATAAAATAATTTTCTTATTTTTTGTTTCGGTTTCATTTTTGATTTTTGTATTACCTGCAATATCTAATTATAAGCAGTTCTTCGACTGGGTATGGAATTTATTAATACATACCGGGAGTTACGGGCAGGGAAATTCATCAGTAGTTGACACGGAACGGTTCTCCAGGGCTCTCAAATTAATTTTTCAAAAAGATATTGTTTTTGCAGTGTCTTACATTTTATCAATAGCAACTTTTGTGTTTACATTTTTTAAATCTAAGAATGATGCACATTTGACCGGAAATCAAAAGAAAGAAAAAAAGATATTGTTCTCAATCATTATTGCAACAACAATACAAATAATATTTGTAGCTAAACATTACGGTCAGCATTATATGATCCCTTCGTTTATGCTTTCCATGCTTTCTTTGTCGTTGTGCGGTATGTTACTTTCTTCTTACTTCAAAAGATTAAAACTCCGTCCTGCTTTTTTAGGCATAATCATTATTATTGCGGTTTTAAGCTTTTTCAGCATTATTAACACATATAATACTTACATGATGCTTAGAGATGAAGCATATAAGGCAGAAAGGTTTGTAAAGGGGAAGAGCTCAAATGCACTTGTTATATCTTCATTTTGCAGCGCTAACAAGGAATTTTCATTAGCTCTCGGAATATCCAATTCAGGCAGAAAGATTAAACTATATAAAACTGTTCTTTCGCAAATTCAATCTCAAAATATTTTTTATATACATTGGTTTGACGAACTTTTTTCGCTCACTACAAAGGATAATGTCAGAAAAATTTTACAGGAAAACAGAAAAATAATTTTTCAAACCAATCAGGAGGACAAAATAGGTAAATTTGCCGAGATCTTAAAAAATATTTATGATATAAAGATTGTATCTCAGACTCTCGTATTCTCAAACAAGATTAATGAAAAAGTGTATGAAATCACTACTGAAAGCTTGAATGAGGAAAAAAAGTAATAACTAAATACCAAATTGTTCAATGGACCTTAAAAAATATTTAAACGCTAAGATTTTTTCTTAGTGCTAAATAAAAAAAATGTGCAGCTCATTAGAACTGCACATCAAGTTTTTAAAACCTCTAACCGCTATTGCTAAACGATTAAAATGCTACTCTCCGACTCCATCCTTCAGCAAGTCCTTATAATCTTTATAAAACTTCTGAACTTTCGGAGCTATTACAATAGAACAGTAAGACTTCTCTTTATTATTGATATAATAATCCTGATGATAATCTTCTGCAGGATAAAATGTATCAAACTTCGTAACCTCAGTTACAATCGGATCATCCCATAAGCCCGAACTACCGATTTTTTTAATTACTTCTTCAGCAGTCTTCTTTTGTTCATCGCTTTCATAAAAAATTGCCGAGCGGTATTGCGTCCCGACATCAGCTCCCTGCTTGTTGAGTGTAGTTGGATTGTGAATATGGAAGAAAATTTCCAGCAGTTTCTCATAACTGATTACAGAAGGATCAAATGTTATCTGCACTGCTTCCGCAAAACCTGTTTTTCCTGAACATACCTCTTCATAAGTTGGATTCTTTGTCTTTCCACCTGAATATCCTGAAACTACCTTGTCAACTCCTTTTAAATCATCGAAAATTGTTTCTATGCACCAGAAGCATCCTCCTGCCAGCGTTGCTGTTTCCATTTTACTTTGATCTCCTTTCGGTTCTGAAATTGTTTGTGATTGATTTACTTTGACTTCACTGCTGTTTGTCATCTTACAGCCGATCGCAATAAAACAGATTACTGCGATCGTAAAAATATATTTCAACATAATTTAATTTTTGATTTTTTTCTGTATATTAATTTTGTTCGTATAACTGAATAACGTAATTCTGCCTCTTCCGGTTTTCTGTTTCATATCCGCAATCTCGGCATTTCATTCATTTAAAATTTCAGTACTGCTTCAATTCCGTAATGATCAGAAAGATTAATATTTTTGTTGTCAACGAGTATTTTAGGTTTACAGCTTATGCAGGATATTTTTCTTAAAAACTGGCTTTTCCAGTCTGAGCTCAGTACAGGAACTTTATCAAGAGCAAATATAAAATCGAGCCGCTGCTGATCTTTATCATCTTTTGGAATAAATGAATTGTTTAATCCATCCCAGGTATATCCGGCACCCTGAGGTTTTGTGCTGATGTATAAATCCCGCGGATAGTTCATTAATTCAATTAGCTTGTAATATTCGGAAAATGTTTTCTTTTTGGAATTAGTATCCCCTTCAATATTCAGATCGCCCAGGAAAATGGAGGAGACGTTACTGTTGCCTAAGGATGCAGGTATCTTGTTGTGTATATTAATCATCAATTCACGAATCTCCCTTAGTTGCTTTCTTCTGATATCATCATTATCTTTGTCTGCCTGTAAGTGAGTATTGAAAGTATATAACTGAACACCCGGATAACCTGCAGCTTTCAGATCAAATGAAGCAAAAAGACAACCCTTCCGCGCAAATGAATCTGTTCCGACATAATCTGTGAATTCAATGTAATGTTTTTTTAAAACCGGTAATTTACTTGCAAGAGCAAGCCCGCTATCCTCTGACATAAAATCCGTTCCGGCTTTTTTTATCACATAGGGATAATCATTTTTTAGATTTGAAAAAATTATATCCCGCGCAGCTTCCTGAAAAACTTCCTGCATAAAGATTATATCGTAATTCTCCTTTAATAATGCTTTTGACAATTTTTCAGCCCGCTTAAGCTTACCGGGCTCAACTTTAAACGGATGAACCTCAATCATCATGGCAGTATTCAAAGTCAATATTTTGATCGGCATATTGTTATAATCTATTTAATTTAATTAAATTAAGTAATGCTGACACTTTTAGAAAGCTCACAATGAATAGCATATTTATTTCAAAAGAATCATCCTCTTAGTATCAATCAATTCTCCATCTACAAATAGTGAATAAAAATAAATGCCGCTGGAAAAATTACTTCCGTCAAATTCAATTTTATAACTTCCCGGATTTTGTTTTTGATTTATCAAACTTCTTACTTCATTTCCAAGCACATCATATACTTTCAAAGAAACATATCCCAAATTCGAAATTCGAAATTCCAAATTCGTTACCGGGTTGAACGGATTCGGATAATTCTGAGAAAGAAAATAATTATCTGGTGTAATATGCTCATTTTGATTAACCATTACAAGTGTCCTGCTGAATTTTGCTATCATTCCTCCGTAACCCACTCCCCATCCTGAATTTTCAGAAGCAAAATACATTGAATTAAATCTTGCCGGAACATCCGGCTGACTTATCCAATGATCACCTCCGTCAGTTGTTTTAATGAACGTAGTTGATCCTGAGATCCATCCTGTCAAATCTGAAATAAAATAAAGCGAAGTCAGCTGATCGGCGGTTCCGCTATTTTGAAAAAACCAGTTCTGACCGGCATTGGTTGTATTAACAATCTGATTATTTCCGATCATCCAGCCTGTGTTTTGTGAAGGAAAGAACATTGCTGTTCCGCTAGATGAAGTATTGATTGGAAACCATGAACTTCCGCCGTTAGTTGATTTTAAGTTCACTGCCCATCCGGAAATATATGCATCTCTCGCAGAAGAACAGAAGACTGATTCTAAATGATTTGTTAATATTGAAACCTGATTCCAGTTGTTGCCTCCGTTAGTTGTATTCATTATCAAACCGCCAAAACCTACCGCTACTCCTGTGTCCGGAGACCCGAATGAAATAGATGTAAAATAATAAGAAGAGGTAGTTGCCTGCTGAAGCCATGAATCTCCGCCGTCAGTACTTTTAAAAATTGCTCGATACCCGGCGACATAACCTGTTGATGCAGTTACAAAATACATAGACTGAATTGAGTTTTCTCCAAAATCATATTGCTGAATCCAGTTATTTCCGCTGTTTGTGGTTTTAAATAGAAACTGTCCTCCTGCCCAGCCTGTGTTTTCATTTACAAAAGAAACTGCATTAAAGTCTTCTGCGGTTATTCTTTGAGTTTGTAAAATCCAATCTGAGCCGTTGTTAACGGATTTATAAACCGTACCGTCACCACCGACCGCCCATACATAACCCGGGCTTGCATATTCAATTCCGTAAAAGGGAAGATTCGAATCCGTTCCTAAAGTATAAGCCGTCCAGTTCAAACCACCGTTGACAGTTTTTAAAACTTTATTCCCGTTTCCCACGCTCCATCCTGTAGTATTATTTGCAAACCTGACCGACTGCAAACTAAACGAAACACCAGCATTCTGAGAAGTCCAGCTTTGTCCTCCGTTTTTAGTGCTCATAATATATCCGCTTGCGGCAGAGATCCATCCCGTATCTCCGGAAATAAAATAAGCAGAATAAAGTGTTCTCGTAGTACCGCTCGTCTGTATAGTCCAGTTAATTCCGCCATTGGTAGTTTTTGCAATAGTACCTCTTTCGCCGACAGTATATCCCGTTAAAGAAGAAGTAAAAAATATTGAATGAAGATCATTCGGCGCTAAAATAATAGTAAGAGTCCAGGTAATACCGCCGTCTGTAGTTTTTATAACCTTTGAAGAATCACCGGCAGCCCAGCCGTTTAAAGGATCAATAAAAAAAACAGACCAAAGGCGTAATGTTAAACCGGAATTCTGCTGCTGCCAAACCTGACCTGAATTTACGGTTTTAAAAATTTTTCCCGATTCCCCGACAGCCCATCCGGTATTCTCAGAAATAAAGTGAATTGAATAAAGTGAATTTAATGTCTGACAGGACTGTAGCTTCCAATTATTCCCTCCATCTGTCGTTTTAAGGATATTATTTGATCCGACAGTCCAGCCGGTATTTTCATTAATAAAAAAAACCGAAGATAATAAATGTATTGTTGTATTTGTATTCTGATAAACCCAGTCAGTCTGGGAATATGAGTTTTGAATTAAGATGCTTAGTATAAATATTGCTGACATTAAATTTTTCATAATTGCCGGAAATTTATTTACTATTAGGACATTTGTCCTATGACTATTTCTTAGGTAAAGTTGTCAAATCTAATTTTTTATTTATGAATATTGTAATATTTAATATAGATTTGACAACTTTTTCATACATTTTGACAGGACAAATGTCCTTATTTTACAAGTAACATTTTCTTTGTATCTAAAAATTCATTTGTTATCAGTTTGTAATAATAAATACCGCTGGATAAATTTGTCCCGTCAAAATCAACTTTGTAATTTCCTGCATCCTGTTTTTCATTAACCAATGTAACAACTTCCCTACCGAGCATATCATAAACTTTCAACTGAACATAAGTAAATGATACTAATTGATAATTGATGATTGTTACAGGGTTGAATGGATTTGGATAGTTCTGAAATAAAAAAGAGCTGCCTGGAATTGAAGTAACATTTTCATTTCCAGAAACAATAGTTGCATCATATTTCACGACCACGCCGGCATATCCGACACCCCATCCTTTGGTTTCAGAAGTAAAGAACATTGAATAAAATCCGTTGACCGGAACATCAGTCTGAGGGACCCAGTTTGTACCTCCGTTAGTGGTTTTAATTACATAAGAGCCGTTTGCAGCCCAACCGTCATCCGGTGTTGTAAAATTTATTGTCGTTAAAGTGTATGTCGTACCGCTTGACTGTAAGATCCAGTTTGTTCCCCCATTAGTTGTATGAAAGATCAATCCGCTTGAGCCAGCTACCCAGCCAGTTTCTGCAGAGACAAAGCTCAAAGATTCATAAACTTCGTTTGTACCGGTAAATTGATTTTCCCATGTTAGTCCTCCGTTTGTAGTTTTTACAAGCCGTGCATACCAACCTGAAATCCATCCTGTAGTTTCATTTACAAAATAAACACAATTTAAATGAGAGAAGCCAAAGAACTGCTGAACCCAGTTTTCACCCCCGTCAGATGTTTTTAGCATCAGACCTTCAGACCCTACTGCCCATCCCAATGCTGGAGAAGCAAATGAAATGGAATTTATCGCAGCCAATGTTGGAATAGTTTGAAAAGTCCAGTTTGTACCGCCGTTGGTAGTTCTGTATATCCTGTTAGCACCGACTCCAAATCCGGTTGAAGGAGAAATAAACCATGAAGACTCTATTCTATAAGGATAATTCAACAGCTGCTGATCCCATCTATTACCTCCGTCCGTAGTTTTAAATATATCATAACCCAATGCCCAGCCCGTATTCTGATTTACAAAAAAAACTGAGTAATAATCATTCAAAGATCCATCCCGTTGGTTAATCCAGCTATCTCCGCCGTTTGTAGTCTTAAGGATCAAACCGTTTTTCCCTACAGTATATCCGGTCAGAGATGAACTCATATCAATTGAATTTAAATAATTTCCGGTTGAGTCGGATTGTGATATCCAGTTAGTTCCACCGTTAGTCGTTTTTAATATAGTCTGTGTAAAAGGTGAGCTTCCGACAATGAACGCAGTGTCACGTGAAGTAAACTGTATTGAGATAAGTCTTGCTGTGTTGAAACCCTGAGGCGTCTGTATCCAGTTCGCCCCGCCATCACTAGTGAAATATATAGCCCCCGACAAATATGATGATGTGCTTCCGGTAGCCCACCCTGTATCAGCAGAAATGAAAAATACAGAAAGTAAACTGCCGGAAATGTATTCATTATTTACATTCCAGTTTTGACCGCTGTTAGTTGTTCGCAGAGCTACACCATTACCAACCGCCCAACCGGTTAATTCAGAAATAAACTGGACATCATAAAGTTCATTGATAGTCTGGCTATCCTGAGTGAACCAGTTTGTACCTCTGTTAGTTGTTTTCAGAATTTTTCCCGAATATCCCGTGATCCATCCTGTTTCGGAAGAAATGAAATAAATTGATGTAAGAGCAACGGACACACCGCTTATTTGTGAATTCCAGTTAATCCCGCCGTTAGTTGTTTTTAAGATTATTCCGGAATTGCCCGCTGCCCATCCTGTCGAAGGAGAAATAAAAAAAATTGAACTTAAAGAAATATTTGAAGCCAAAGTATATCTGACCCAGTTCATTCCTCCGTTGGAAGTCTTTATTATGACATTTCCTCCTGCGGCGTAGCCGGTATTTTCATTAACAAAATCAACAGAAGATAAAGTACTTGAAGTAGGATTTGGGGATTGCCATATCCAATTGGACTGAGCTTTAATATTATCTGTGTATTTTAATATGAGGATAGTAAAGACGAGTAAAAGCCGGATTATAAATATATTCTTTTTCATAACCGTAAGCTGTTTTGTTTAATGTAAGAATACTCATTTGTAAAATCAACTTAACATAGATACTTCTATGTACACGACAAAAAATTTTTTAACCACAAAGGACGCAAAGTAGGCACAAAGCTCACAAAGATTTTTTTAAAAATGTACAAATTCTTACTCTATGGTAAATACTTTGTGTTCTTTGAGCTATCTTTGAGTGCTTTGCGGTAAAAAACAAGAAGGAAATTTATTTGTTAAATTAAATTGTCGTGTACACAGTAGATACTTAATTATGTATATAAATTCTTTTTTAAAATTTATTTTTACACAAACTCATTTCAAATGGACGAAGCCGTCATCTTCCTGTCGCGTCTACAGTTTGCATTGACAAATATCTTCCACTATTTCTATCCGCCGTTTTCAATCGGGCTCGGAGTTTTCCTTGTAATATCCGAAGGTATTTATATGAAAACTAAGAAACTTCTCTGGCTTCAGATCACAAGGTTCTGGATAAGAGTGTTCGCTCTGACATTCACGATTGGAGTTGCGACGGGTATTCCGATGGAGTTTCAGTTCGGAACCAACTGGGCTAACTATTCGCGCTATGTCGGTGACGTCTTCGGAAGCGCTTTGGCTGCAGAAGGAATTTTTGCATTCTTTCTCGAATCCGGATTTCTTGCTGTACTGGTTTTCGGTTCAGGAAAGGTTTCACCAAGATTTCATTACTTCAGCACGATAATGGTTTGCCTCGGTGCACACTTCAGCGCGGTATGGATTGTTATTGCTAATGCGTGGATGCAGACACCTGCGGGTTTTGAAATTGTTATGGGACCTAATGGAATGAGAGCCGAGATAGTTGACTTCTGGGCTATGGTGTTCAATCCATCTTCAATGATCAGATTGACTCATGTCTTAATGGGATGCTGGCTTGCCGGAGCTTTCTTTGTATTGAGTGTCAGTGCTTGGTATCTTTTGAAAAATAAACATCTTGATTTTGCAAGGTCATCAATGAAAGTTGCATTAATAATTGCCGTGGTTATTTCCTTATTACAAATGTTTGTTTCGGGAGATAAGAGCGCTGAGATCGTTCACGAGTATCAGCCAGCAAAGTTTGCTGCAATGGAAGGTCACTGGAAAACAGGTGTCGCTGACATGACGATCATTGGATATATTGATGAAAGCGCAGGAGAAACAAAGGGAATCAAAATCCCGGGACTTACGAGCTTTCTTATAGATTTCGATTCGAAGTTATCTGTCACCGGACTTGATTCAATTCCTGTAAATGAAAGACCTCCGCTTCAAATAACTTTTCAAAGCTATCATATCATGATTTCCATCGGTGTGACTTTAATTTTGCTGTCTCTGCTCGGCTGCTTTCTCTGGTGGAAAGGAAAATTATTTAATGCACGATCAGTCTTATGGATGTTTGTATTTTCTGTTTTCCTTCCTGTGATCGCCAACACAGCCGGATGGATTACAGCTGAAGTCGGGAGGCAGCCGTGGATAGTTCAGGGATTGATGAAAACTGCTGATGGAGTTTCACCAAATCTATCTTCAGACCAGTTATATTTTTCAAATTTATTGTTCTTCATTCTATATCTTATGTTGTTTATAGTTTTCATTTATGTACTGAACAATAAAATTCAGCACGGACCTGAAGCATTAGATGAAATCGATACAAAGAGTTCATTGGTAAAGCTGCCTCAGAGAATAAGGGATATTTTAGATTCAAGAAAGAAGAAATAAATTATATATTATGGATCTGAATACAATTTGGTTTATACTTATCATCGCTCTTCTCACCGGCTATGCAATCCTTGACGGTTTTGATTTCGGTGTCGGGATTTTGCATTTGTTTCACAAAACCGATGAAGAAAGAAGGATATCTATAAACAGCATCGGACCTCTATGGGACGGAAATGAAGTGTGGCTTGTTGTCGGCGGCGGCGCTTTATTCGCAGCGTTCCCGGAAGTTTATGCAACAGTTTTTTCGGGGTTCTATAATGCGTTCATACTATTGCTTTTGATGCTGATATTCAGGGGCGTTGCAATTGAATTCAGAAGCAAAAGGGAAAGTCCGAAATGGAGAAAAGGCTGGGATATTTTTTTTAGTTTGGGAAGTCTAGGCGCGGCGTTATTGTTTGGAGTTGCATTCGGAAACCTTGCTCGAGGTGTTCCTTTGGATGAAAAGAAAAATGTTATAAGCGGATTTTTAGATTTGCTGAATCCGTATTCAATATTAGTAGGACTGACAGCTGTATCTTTGCTTACACTTCACGGAGCAATTTTTCTGATAATGAAAACCGAAGGTGAAATGAGAGAGCGTATCAGCAGGCAAATCAAAAAGTTAATATTCATATTCATTTCACTTTATGTAATCACCACTATAGCAACATTCATTTACCAGTCGCATTTACTTGTGGTTTTTAAAAATAATATCTGGCTTGGAATAATTCCTGTTGCAACTTTGCTTCTTGTTCTTAATCTTCCGAGAGAGATTCATTTCAAAAGAGAGTTCAAAGCATTTCTTTCGTCATCCGGGACAATCGCATTGCTCATATCTTTAGTTGCAATCGGACTTTATCCTGATCTTGTTTATTCAAATCCAAATCCGCAAAACAGTTTGAACATATACAACTCTGCATCATCGAAAAGCACTCTGACAATAATGCTTATAATCGCATGCATCGGCGCTCCGCTTGTGATGTCCTATACCATTGCTGTTTACTGGATATTCAGGGGAAAGGTGAAGCTTGATAAGAATAGTTATTAAGTAGTCATCTGTTTCATTCCTTTATTAAATGATTTTTTAGTAATCCATTAAATTTATGCAATTAAATTACTTATTTTATCATAATAAAATGAATCAGTTTTCCAAAGGTTTTCAAGAATTTTAAGAATTTGGTATATTTTTCATTGTTTTTACTAAGACTGATTGTCGCCTGAAATTTTGAAACATGATTTTAAGAAAATATAAAAATCCCTATTTTTTCGTCTAATCCGTGTCATCTGTGTTCATTTTTTGTCGTGTACAGGGATGTATTGAGATGTTATGCAATGTCATGCACTATTATGCCAAGGTTTAACAAATGGTTTGAAATTTCATACTATAATATGTATTTTTCCAATTCAAAATTTTAATGCCGGGGCTATAGCTCAGTTTGGTAGAGCGTCTGAATGGCATTCAGAAGGTCAGCGGTTCGATCCCGCTTAGCTCCACCAATCAACCCTCGCTTTTAACAAATTAAATATTTAGCAAAAAAATGTACGCAATTGTAAATATCAAAGGATGCCAGTATAAAGTAACTGAAAATCAGAAGGTTTTTATTCCGAAATTAAAAGATGAAATCGGATCAAAAGTGACATTCAGCGATGTCTTAATGTTCACACCGGATGATATAACATTTGAAATCGGCGCTCCGACTTTGTCAAAAACAGTGGAAGCGACCATACTGGATCATGTAAAAGACAGTACTGTAATTGTATTCAAAAAGAAAAGACGTAAAGGATATAAGGTCAGAAAAGGACACAGACAAAACTATACACAGATTGAGATTAACTCAATATCGTGAGACGTAAGACGCGAGACGTAAGATAATTTTTTTAATTTTTAATTCTTAATTTTTAATTCGTAATTCGTAATTCGTAATTTTTAATTAAACAGAAATGGCACACAAAAAGGGACTTGGAAGTTCTAAAAACGGGAGAGACTCCAATGCACAAAGGCTCGGGGTTAAAAAATTCGGCGGTGAATTAGTAAAAGCCGGAAATATATTAGTCAGGCAAAGAGGAACTAAATTTTTAGCGGGAAATAATGTCGGACTTGGAAGAGATTATACTATCTTTTCATTGATAGATGGTCATGTAAACTTTGTCACAAAAAAAGGCAAAAAGGTTTTAAATGTACTTCCGCTCGAAAATGCATAAACGTTAAATTCAGATTTTCAAATAAGGGTTATTCCGGACAACCGGGATAACCTTTTTATTTTAATAAATTAAATTAAATAAAAATAAATGAAAGTAACCGTCGTAGGTGCAGGTAATGTCGGGGCAACCTGTGCAGATGTAATTGCACATAAAGAACTTGTGCCCGAAGTTGTATTGGTTGACATTAAACAAGGGTTAGCCGAAGGTAAATCTCTTGATATCTGGCAAACTTCGGGAGTAAATAATTATGATACGAGAGTTGTTGGTGTAACAAATGATTATTCCAGAACTGCTGACTCTGAAATAGTTGTAATAACTTCCGGTCTTCCCAGAAAGCCCGGTATGAGCAGAGATGATTTAATATCAACAAATGCTGAAATAGTTAAATCAGTTACTGAAAATGTTGTTAAGTATTCTCCGGATGCTATTCTTATTGTTGTTTCAAATCCACTTGATGTCATGTCCTATTGTGCTTATGTGACATCAAAACTTCCGTCAGCAAAAGTTATGGGGATGGCAGGAATACTTGATACCGCAAGATACAGGGCATTTCTTGCAGATGCAATCGGCTGTTCACCTAAAGACATAAATGCAATGCTACTCGGAGGTCACGGAGATACAATGGTTCCGCTTCCGAGGTATACTTCTGTCAGCGGGATACCCGTAGATGAATTAATAGATGAAACAAAGTTAAATGCAATTGTAGAAAGGACAAAAAAGGGTGGAGGTGAACTGGTAAGTCTGATGGGAACATCTGCATGGTATGCACCGGGTGCAGCAGCAGCTCAAATGGTAGAGTCAATATTAAGGGATCAGAAAAGAATATTTCCGGTATGTGCCTGGCTTCAGGGCGAATACGGGTTGAAAGATATTTATCTGGGAGTCCCGGTAATTCTTGGAAGAAAAGGCATTGAAAAAATTATAGAGCTGAAGCTTAATAAAGATGAAATGAAATTACTTAACGATTCTGCAAAGTCAGTGAAAGAAGTAATGGATGTGTTTGATAATCTAAATAAGAAATAATTATATAATTAATGCGATGCCGTTTTAAGTCTGCGGTATCGCTTTATTTTTTTACAATAAGTATATACTCTGTTCCGTCCTTTGATGAGTTGCATTTGAAATCATCCACTAAAGATCTTATTATGAAAATCCCTCTGCCGCATTCCTTCAGTAGATTTTCGTTCGAGGTCGGATCCGGCACCTCCTCAATTTTAAACCCGTCACCTTCATCTTTTATTCTCACAAGTAATTGCACGGTATTTATTTCAATATCAGTATAAACATACTTATTCTCATCTTCCTTGTTTCCATGAACAATGGCATTAATCAATGCTTCCGAGCAGGCTATCTGAAGATTAACGAATTTTTCAACAGCCATTGCGAACTTACTCTTAACCTGCTCCAGCAGAACTTCAAATTTCTTTATTTCATTACGATTGCTTTTTAACACTAAGCTGTACTTTTCCAAATTTAATAAGTTTTAATTTTAATTATGAAATATTTGAATTTAATGCTGATTACATGTTCCATAAAATATTCAGCTGAAGATTTAAAGCTGAATTATCCTGATAAGGATTTTGGTAAACGATATTCTCAATACCTCCTATAAAATTAACAATTGAATTATTATTTAAATATAATATAATTTTACCGAACGGACCGTATGTTTTGTAGGTATTTGACAAAGCTTTTACTCCAGTGTCATAAAGGTATCTCTGCTGCTGAAAAAATTTATATCCGGCACCTATATTAACGAGGTAAAATATGTTAAAACTAATATCAGGAGCATATAGCTGTTCAACATAATATGCAATTGGCTTTACTGAAAAATTATCATTGTCAAACTGACCCTGCTCATATAATTTAAGTGCGCCGATAAAATTGAAATAAAGTTTTCCGTAAAAATTATACGTAGTAGAATCAACAATGTATAACTGCCTGTATGAAAAGCTCTGCACCTGCGAAATGATATCTTCAAAATCATAAACCGTATAATTTGCAAGTACCTGAGCAAAATTCTTTGTTGATAACCGGTTTACAGGTGAAAAAGAAGTGTATGACGAAAGTTTGTATATTGAATTCTTAAAATTATTTGCGCTCCTTTCTGAATAGATGTAATTTACACCGTAGAATAATACATCAAATCTTGTTTGCACATTAAAATTAAGTAAATTATTATAGTTGTGATAAGCCGATATTACCGTTTCCGTCTCATCTCTGTCATCAAAATTCGCATCAAAGTCAGTGTCATATCTGAGCAATGAGCTCGAACCTGTAAATCCGAAAGAATTTGTATTAGAAATTACATAAAGAGCATCAATTAGCGCTGAAACTCTTCTGCTGTTATTATTCTTGTTTTTTTCAGTTCTCTCAAGCTCTAATATCTGAATTGGTGTATATCCGGCAGTATTGATTAATGAATGAGTTTCTGAGCGTTCACTTAAAATTAACTTTAACTGCGAAATTAAATTTCCCGTGGTGTAATTCAATCCTCCGGAAATTTCGAGATTATTCTCAAGCATTTTGGTATCATAAACATTTTCAAAAAGTACATTAACCGGCGCGGCTCTGTATTTATACTCTTTAGTAACATTCCTGTTTACGAACATTCCGGATAAAGAAAATATTAAATTATTATTAAGAGAATAATTGAGATTATCACCGACCTGTATAAAATTCTCTACCCTCCTTTCTATATTGTTCTTCACGCTATAAAGATTAACGACACTTGGAGTAGCGGGTGAATAAATGTCATTAAGCTGATTATAAAATCTGAACAATCCGGTATTATCAGTGGCTTGACTGAATCGTTTATAGACATTGGTATTAATTTCATAATTATGATTTTGTTTCTGCATCAGATTTTCATAAAATACAATCAGGTTCCCATTTGTAAGGTATTCACTCATTGAAAAATTCGTTGCAGTTGCAGAGATAATACCGCTCAAGCCTCTATTGAATTCACCTATCTGATCCTCTGCTTTAAAACCAATCTCGGAATTAACGGATAAATTATCATAAATATTATAGTCAATATCAGCAAACAAATATTTGCTGTTGTTTTCATTGGTAGCCGTAGTTTTATCATCGGTAAAAAATTTATTCTGAAATCCGATACCTGCATTAAGATCATTCTTAACCTTATAATAAAGGAGAAATCTGAAATTATTGTAATCTGAATAAAAATTCCTGCTGAGCTTGGATACATTTGACAAATAGTAATTCTCAACTGCTGCACCTAATAGTCCGAAGTCTTTATTATAATTAAGCACTGAATTCAGATTAGCGGTGTTAATATCGTTAAAAAGGTTTGTTCTGAAAAAATTCGTTGTATAAACTGTATCAGAAATTATGCTGAACTGAGCGCTTAAAGTCCTGTTTATAATCAGCAGCATTACTGTAACATTAATCAAAAAGATTTTCATAAGAATATTTCTTTAATTCTGAGTCAGCCTTAAGGTTTCTGAACAAATTTTCCAATCCGGTATAATTTTCAGATTTCTTCAGGTCTTCAGTTTTCAAATCAAGAACTATTTTCCCTTTGTCAATGAGTATTATTTTTGATGAAACCTTTTCTATTGTACTTAATAAATGTGAGCAATAAAATATTGTTTTGTGCCTTGAAACAAGATAAGAAACAAGATCCTGAAATATGAAAATCGAGTTTGCATCAAGCCCGTTCAGAGGCTCGTCAAAAAAAATTACATCCGGATCATGCAGCAGAGCCGATGATATAAGGACTTTTTGCTTATTTCCTTTTGAGAGGTTTCCAATGGATTCGTTGAGCTGATCATTAAAACCGAACAACTCGGAAAAATTCTCAATTCTTCTTTTTAGAAGATCAGGAGTTAAATTTCGGATTGTTCCTATAAATTCAAGGTATTCCTTTGGTGAAAGCGCGTTAAAAAGATTTGCAGTTTCAGGCACATATCCTGTGATTTTTTTTACTTCAAAAGGATTTTTCTTAACATCAATATCGTTTACTAATACTTCGCCGGAATCAAATTCTAGAACTCCTATCAGAATTTTTACAGTTGTAGATTTCCCTGCACCATTGGTTCCTATATATCCGCAAATTTCACCTTTTCCGATTTCAAAAGAAATATCATCTAACGCAGTAAAGTCAGGCGTATATTTTTTAGTAAGGTTTTTTACGGATATCATAATTTTTGTAAATAAAACTATTCTCATCTGAGTTAACAAGTAAAAAACGTATAGATTAATTTTTAAAATAGTTTTTAATAATCGTTTAATTGCGATTAATTAATTACATTTTTTATTCTCATTATTTAATTTAAATTATTTTAAACAACCCTCTTATATCCCATAATTAACAATCGGGATTGGAGGGTTTTGATTTATATGAAAATTAAAAAAGATAAAGTAAAACTCATTACACTCGGCTGTTCAAAAAATCTTGTTGATTCGGAGTTAATTCTTTCACAGTTGAAATCCAATGATATAGAGATAATTGAAGACGAAAACCTAGCTGAGAATGTCATCATTAACACATGCGGATTCATCGAAGCTGCTAAGCAGGAATCAATTGATACCATAATGCGTGCGGTTGATTTAAAATCCAAAGGCATTATTAAAAATGTTTATGTTGCCGGATGCCTTTCAGACAGGTATAAATCAGAGCTCGAAAAAGATATTCCGGAAGTAGATAAATATTTCGGAGCTACAGACAAACCTCAGACTATCTTCAGCATACTAAACGAGCTGGGTGTTGATTACAAAAAGAATCTCATCGGTGAAAGAGTCTTAACAACTCCATCACATTTTGCGTATCTGAAAATCAGCGAAGGGTGTGATAATCCGTGTTCATTCTGCGCAATTCCAATCATGCGTGGAGGGCACAGATCAAAGCCATTGCAGGATATTGTCACAGAAGCACAAAAACTTGCGTCTAAGGGAGTAAAGGAATTGATTATCATAGGTCAGGATACGACATATTGGGGATTTGATCTGGATAAAAAAAGAACCCTTTCAATCGTTCTTTCCGAGTTATCGAAAATTAAAGGGATTGAATGGATCAGATTAATGTATGCTTATCCCTCCAGATTTCCAATGGAAGTAATTGAAACGATCCGGGATAATGAGAGTATCTGCAAGTATATTGACATACCTGTTCAGCATATTTCGGATAATGTACTTAAATCAATGCGAAGGGGAATCAGTAAAAAAAATCAGATAAATTTGCTTTATAAATTAAGAGATGAAATCCCCGGTATTTCAATAAGGACTACGTTGATTGTTGGTTATCCGGATGAAACCGATAATGATTTTAATGAGTTATTAGATTTTGTAAAGGAATTTAAATTTGACCGCCTCGGTGTATTCACCTATTCTAATGAAGACGGGACTTACGCAGCAAATATACCTGATAAAATACCACACAAAGAAAAGCTAAGCCGCCAGAAGCAAATACTTGAAGCGCAGAGAGAAATATCGATTGAAAATAATCGTGAATCGGTTGGAAAAGTTATGAAAGTTATTATTGACAGAAAGGAAAATGATTATTACATTGGAAGGAGCTATAAAGATTCACCGGAAATAGATCAGGAAATTTATGTTACCGGAAGTGATTTGAAAACAGGAGAGTTTTATGATGTAAAAATTTTTGATGCTGAGGAATTCGATTTATTTGGTGAGATTGCAGACAATTAAATGAAATTAATACAATATTTAGAAAGTTAAACCTAAAGGGGGTTTATTATGAAAAAGTCATACAATTTAATTCTGAGTCTTATATTTCTGATACTTTTGACTGCTTCAGTTGAGTCTGTGTCACAATTAGTGGATAACTCCATCAAACCGGACGAGAAGCAATTTTTTTTCATTGACCCGATGGTTTTTTACAGTAAAGAAGAGATGAAAGCGCGTTTGGATCTTTATATTGAAATTCCTCTTGAAAATCTCCAGTTCAAAAAGAACTACAGCACGAAAGATTATGATGCAAGTATCAGTTATGAAATTAAAATTATCAATTCTGCAGGTGAAATTGTTTCAAATGAACTGATTTCTGACTATATTACAACAGGGAAAGCGGAACAAAAAAGTCTTGACGAATCAGCAAAATATATAGTGAAAGAGTTTTATTTAAACCCGGGAAAATATTCTCTTGAAGTGACAGTGACGGATATAAATACAAAAAATGAAAAAACAATTAAAGACAAGATAGATATAGTTGATTATGCGGATAAAAGCATTGCATTCAGTGACATAATGCTTGTAAGCAATCTTAAGGAGGAAAACGGAAAAAAAATAATAACACCTTTGGTGGACAGAAATATAGACAATTTGAAAGAAGTAATATTATTTTTTGAAGTTTATAACACACAGAATCAAACTGTTGAAAACAGCTTCAGCTTTAAAGTATCTGATGTAAAGGAAAGGGTAGTGGAGACCGGCGAACATAAATACACTTTTGCTCCGGGGTTAAATAAAGTTTTTGAAAAAATAGTTACGGACAATTTAGTTTTCGGAAGTTACACTCTTGAAATAAAGGATAAGAGCAACGGTGAAATAATAGCTCATAAACAATTTTCAAATAAACTCAGCGGATTTCCCTCAAACACAAAGGATCTGAATCTGATGATTGATCAGCTTTTATACATTGCAAACAGCGAGCAGTTGAGTAAAATTAAAAATGCCCCCACTACCGAGCTAAAGCAAAAATACTTTATTGAATTTTGGAGAAACAATGATCCGTCACCATATACAAAAAAAAATGAAAACATGGTTGACTATTACAAACGAATTAAAACAGCTAACGAAAGATATACTCACTGGATTGACGGTTGGAAGACAGACATGGGAATGGTTTATATAATATACGGTGAACCTAATAATATTGAGAGATATCCTTTCACGGAGAATACAAAACCTTTTGAGATTTGGCAATTTTTCAGTGCAAATAAAGAATTTATTTTTGTAGATGATACGGGGTTTGGTGATTATAAACTTGCAATTCCCATCTGGGATGAAAACGGAACAAAGATAAGAAATTAAACTACATTAATTTTTTTCTCTTGTTAAGATAATTTAATAAAGCAGTATCAAAAGGCGTGGATGTCGAAAGAGTAACAAAATCAATGTTGTTCTTTCGGCATTCTGTTTTATATTTATCAATAAACTCTTTTATTGATTCCTGATAAGCTTTCTGCATTGCAAACGGCTGCGAATAAATCTCTTCATTTGTTTCCATGTCTTTTAATGTCAAAGGACTGCCTTCGAGAAAACTTATCTCTACCGGATCAAGAATCTGGAATACAATCACTTCATTTTTATCGTATCTGAAATGCTTTAATGCATTGATGACTTCGTTTTGATTGTCAAATAAATCACTGAAAATAATTACTAACCCTCTTCTTTTTACTTTATCAGCGATTTCATTCAGGCATTTTGCCGTACCTGTTTCGTTTTTAGAATTAATATTAGATAAATCTTTAAGTATAAGCTGCAGATTTGCCTTAGTAGAATGCGGTGGTATATATGAACGGATCTTCGTGTCGTAAGTCGTAAGTGAAATTGCATCCCTCTGAAGGAGCATCAAATATGCAAATGAAGCAGCAAGATGGGAAGCATATTCGAGTTTTGTTATCAAATTAGTTTTGTTAGGGTCATTTTTCTCAGTTCTTGAAAGAATTTTCTTAAAAAATTTTCTGCTCTGAGAATCAGTCCCGAGAATTTTGTCAGACTTAAAATCCATTGAACGGCTTATATCAAGAAGAAGATAGGATTTAAGATTTGTCTCTTCCTCAAACCGCTTAACATAATATCTGTCAGTTTTTCCCAATATTTTCCAGTCGAGATATTTCAAGTCATCTCCCGGCATATATTGTCTGTGCTCGGCAAATTCAACACTGAAGCCGTGATAAGGAGACTTATGCATTCCTGCAATAAACCCTTCTACTACCATACGTGCTTTGAACTCCATGTTCGAAAGACGTGCAACTATAGAAGGGTTTAAATATTTTTTATAATCTGAAGTTTCCGGCACCGCTATTTTCCTGTCATCTGTTAATAATTCAATTCTTTTGAACCTGTATAATACTGTTTACTCTTTATCATCACTTGCCGGATCTTTTTTGTCTCCCGGTTTTTTTGTTTCAACGGGACCTTTCTCCAGAGGTTTGGATTCAACTTTTGTATTCCCGTCGCTGCCGGATACTTTAGCTGTATCAGTACCTGATTTGCTGCCGCCCATCTTATTAATATTTTCCTGTATAATTTCCTCAATTGTTTTTCCGGATTTCAATACCTGAAGCATAGTAGTAGCCGATTCACTCATCTTGTCATTTGGATCTGTATCTTTCGGATATTTGACAAGGAACGCTTCGTATGCTTTAATTGCATTTTGCTTATCTTTCAAGGTTTCATCATATATAAACGCAATCATAAACAACGACTGTTTTGCATCCTTGGAATTCGGAAAATTTTCGGCGAGCTGTGTATATGTTTTTATCCCCTCCTGCGGATTTTTTAATCCGTCAATCTGAATTCCTGCGATTTGATTATATGCAAATACAGCACTGTCTGCTTTAGGATAGTTTTTCAAATACTCACGGTATTCGGCGATTGCCTCATCGTACTTTTTTTCATCAAGTTTTGCCTTAGCGGCAGTAAAATACTCTGTTTGTGTTTTTTTGTTTGAAGAACATCCCATTAATATTGCAGAAAATAACAACACAAATAGGAATTTTAAATTAAGATTTCTCATATTATATTTAAGTAGGTTTGATTTATGAATTGGTTTAATGTAATTAAAACGATTGTAAAATTTAATGAAAAAACTAGGACTGAATGAAGATTTCATATGCAGGATATGGGAAGACAAATCTTTCTACACTTCGCTGAAAACCTGTAACGGAGAATCTGTTGAGATTCTGAACCACGGCACAAAAAACCCGGATGCCGGACCTGATTACAAAGATGCAAAAGTAAAAATTGACGGAAAAATTTATACGGGAAGCATCGAAATTCACAGATCGGTTAAAGACTGGTATGCACACAATCACAAAGGTGATAATAAATACAATGATCTGATTCTTCATGTCGCGTTTTATGAAAATGATGAAGGAGAGAATTATGCAGATCCAAAAGTAAGAAAAGCCAGAAGCATTCCTAATGTCATACTTTCTAAATTTTTGTCAAGATCAGTTCATGAGATCTGGAAGGAAATAATTAACAAACCTTCACCCGAATTCAAACTTCCATGCTATCCGGACAACAGTTCTGTCGCTCTTCCTCTGAAAAATGAATGGATTATTGCACTTTCCAGAGAGAGACTTAATTTTAAAACTGCACGGCTGAAATCTCAAATAGAAAGTCTTTCGACTGAAATTAAAAAAAAGATCTTGTGGGAACAGGTTATGTTTGAGTTTATATGCGAAGCCCTTGGATATTCCAAGAATAAAGAAGCTTTTCTCAGATTGTCACGCATGGTTGAATTAGATATAATTAAGAAGAAAAATTTAAGCCTGACGGAGATTGATGCACTGCTTTTCGGACTCTCCGGATTTTTATATGATCTCAGCTTTAAAGACTGGTATATTACTCAGCTAAAGACAAACTGGCAAAGATTAAAAGATGAACTTAAAGCCGGACAGATGGATAAATCCGAATGGAGTTTCTTCCGCCTGAGACCTTCTAATTTTCCTACACTAAGAATTGCTTATGCCTCGGGACTGCTGCATGATTTGCTCAATAATAATTTATTCAAAGATATCATACGCATTTTTGAATCCGGTAATAATATTAAGAAGTCACTTTTGAAGAGATTCCTTGAAATTCAGATTTCCGAATACTGGCATCATCATTATAATTTCGGAAAGCTTGCATCGAATGAGTTAAACAGTATTGGGAAGGAAAGGATTACGGATATTATTGTGAATGTAATTGTTCCGCTGGTCAGTTTGTATGCGGAATTGTTTGACAAAGTTAATCTGAAATCAAGGGTAGAATATTTTTATAAAAAGGAAAAGCAAAAAAGCGGAGCGAATGAAGTTATCAGAGTAATGGAAAAACAGCTGTGTCTGAAAGTAAATACAATGTCAGGCGAACAGGGACTCTTACAGTTACATAACTTTTATTGCGTTAAGGGAAAATGCGGCACGTGTGAAATCGGAAAAACAGTTTTTGCGAATGAAAAGGTGAATGAACCGTTGAGGATAATTTTGTATTAGGATGTAAGTATTTACTCAGTTACAACTTAACTTCTGCGCAAAATGGTAAGAATATTATTCAATATATAATATTAGTTCAAATCTGAAAAATATATTTTTACCACTAAGTACACGAAGTACACTAAGAAAAAATGAT
>CAYNTN010000071.1:0-24057 GCA_964399995.1 uncultured Ignavibacteriaceae bacterium | reverse complement strand
AATAAGATATGAACTAAAAATCATTTTCATTTTTGGTTCTGGCTATGCCAGTTTAAGATTTACGATTTACGATTTACGATTTACGATTTACGAATAACGAGTAACGAATAACGAGTAACGAATAACGAGTAACGAATAACGATCATCATTAAAAATCATTTATCAGCCCGAAGTTAATAATGCCGTCAAGCAAACCATTATCCTTACCGATAGCATAACTGACTCCGATAAGTCCGAGTCCTGTTTCGAGACGTATTCCAATTCCAACTCCGTAGAGAAACCCGCTTTGTTCGGCATAATTATTTATGTCATCACTTGGTCTTAAATAATATCCGGCGTCATAGAATCCGAACAGAAATCCCTTTCTTGAAATCGAATATCTCATTTCTAAATTACCGGTTGCAAGTCTTGAAGCAAGGAATTGTTCATTTCTGTAACCTCTGATGAATTTATTTCCTCCTATTCTGAAAAAATCGGCATCTTCAAGCTGGTCGGAAACAACTTCACCTCCGAATACTGAAATCAGATTTGACTGCCGTTTAATAAATGAAAAGTACAGATCCATCTGGCCCGAATATTTCTGAACGGAATAGTATTCACTGTATCCCAGATTCTGAAGCTGATTGATGTTATAGATTTGCTTGCTTCCGTATGTGTAATATGTTTTAAACAGGTAACCTTTGTTCGGGACAAAAATATTATCGCGTGTATCATACCGGATTTCCGTTCCGGCACTCAGAGTTCTCGAATCGGCAATTATAATGTTCGGATTCAAAACGTCGGAAGGAATAACTCTTTCAAAAGCTCCGATTCCCGAAATGATAAGCTTATCGGAAAAAGGAAATTCGATTTTCAGATCAATGAATCTTCTTGTATAGGTTGTATCCTGAAGCCGCTGCAGAAATCCTAATGATGCATTAACCGGAAAATTAAACACATAAGGTTCGAAATATTTGAATGCGAGTTCCTGTGTTGTCTGAACTTCCTGCTGGTAGTTAGCTTCAATCTTTCTTCCCGTACCGAAAAGATTTCTGAACGAAACATTAACCATTCCTGTAAAATACCCGCTGTTATTTGCCTGATCCGGCGGAACATATCCCAGTATCCCGTCAAAGGTGTTTGTATTTCCTTCAGTAACTTCAATCAGCAGTCCGGATTCGTTTGTATTTTTTATTGTGTAAATCTTTGGATCTGAAACTGATTCAAAAATATTCAGACGGTCGAGTCGTTCTTTAAGCTGCATCAGGGACTCTGAATTTACGTTTTTATTTTCGTCAAACTTCATTTCACGGGTTATTACATAATCTTCAGTCAGTTCATTTCCTTTTATTTTTACATGATCAATTTTCACTTTTGAGTTTTCCGTAACGGTGAAATCAATTTTGATTTTTTCCTTTCCGCCGTCTTTATAAACTGAAATTTCATTGACGTTTACCTTTGCAAAAGGAAGTCCGAGCTTTTCATAGGCGGTAAGTAATTCAGTTACATCATTATTGAATGTAACGTCATTGAAGTTGTCTCCTGTTTTGGTTTCAAACATGTTTAAGATCTGATTAGTGGAAATTACCCTGTTTCCCTGTATATCAATTTCTCCTATCAGTACTTTATTTCCCTCATCTACCTCAAGAGCAATATCAACAAACGAAGAATCTTCACTGAAGCGCACTTCTTCTTTTGAAAATTTTGCAAACAAATATCCGGAAGACTTGTATTTGCCTCGTATTGTCCTCAGGTCCGAGTCAAACTGCTCTGTCCTGAAATCACCATCCTTTTTAGTCACCATCAGGCTTTTTAAGTCTGAATTGCTGAGGTAACTGTTGCCCGTAATTTCAATGGAGTTAACTTTTGTTTGCGGTAATACAAAACCGGTGAACAAAAACAGGACTGTTATTATGAGATTAGCTTTAATCATTTCCGATATAATTAAACTAATTTAATTGGAATAAAATTTAAAGTCTTCAAAGAGCGCTTAATTTAACTTCTAAAAAAAGAATGGATTCTTACATTTAAAATAGGATGTTCATGCTTGAGTATAGGAAGTTTATACTTGATAATGAGAACCCAATCCTTGAGTATGAACAATTAATTCTTATGCCGGGGACTTTCGGGAACCAATTTATTTTTAAAACATGATATGAATCATACCGACTGATAAACCTTTCGTGTAATTTTGAACTGAAGCCAAGTCCGATAGCTGAAATTTCTTTATTATTTGAAAGGCAAAAAGATATTCGTTTGTATCGCATGTCTATGGTCAAAGATATTAAAGCTAAGGTCACATACCACTTCCCGCCACTAATTTAACGCCGGAATTTATCTTGAAAATCTTCTTTATAATTGCGATTTTGTCAAAGTTCTAAAAAATCTTTACAATTTATTCGGATTTTAGGTTTTGAGGAGTCAAAGCTTTCCAAATATGTTCTGCTGCTAATTAATTACCCTCATATTTACCGAAAATTGTTACACTCTAATGTTTGAATGTTTTGAAAACTATTCAGGCGGTCGAAAGATTTTTTTATTTTCTGATATTTTGAAATCTATTACCATATTAATCAGACTAAATGGATAAAACGATTGTAGCTATTGATGGTCCTTCAGGAACCGGGAAAAGCACAACAGCAAGAATATTAGCAGAGAAGCTGAATTATTTATATATAGACAGCGGCGCGATGTACAGGGCAATTACTTATGAACTGATACGAAATAATATAAAGCCGAACGATCTCAAGAGCATATTAGAATTAGCTAAAGCAGCCGATATGAAGTTTGCCGGTGAAGAATTAGTTTTAAACGGCAGGAATATTACTAAAGAAATACGGTCTCTGGAAGTGACGAACAAAGTAAGCAATGTTAGCGCAATAAAAGAACTGAGGAAAATCCTTGTTGACAAGCAAAGAGCATTTGCAAAAGAGAACGATATAGTAATGGATGGCAGGGATATAGGAACAGTTGTATTTCCGGAAGCAAAGTTCAAGTTTTATCTTGTTTGTGATCTGAAGGTCAGGGCTGCAAGACGACGACAGGATTTTATCGATCACGGATTTAAAATTCCACTGGAGAAAATAATGATAGAACTTAAAAAGAGAGATCAGATAGATACAACAAGAAAAGAAAGTCCTTTACGCAAAGCTAAGGATGCAATTGAAATCAATACAACAAACATGATTATTGAAGAGCAGGTAAACTGTTTGTTCAGGAAAGTAAGCGGTCTGGATTTACCTTAATAATTTTTTTTAACAAGCCCGAATCAGCGGGATTTATTAATTTAAACTCTTAAACTTTTTAAAATTTTAGTTTGGGGGAAAAAAACAATCTCTTTAAAACAAAAGAGATGCGGAGGCAAAAAATAAAATGGTTGAAACAGAAGAAAATGTAATTGATGTTGAAGATAATGACAAAAAAGATGCTGATACAACGGTTACGAAACAGGAGATTAAGGAAACAGCTCCTGCAAAAGAAGAAAAGGATAAGATAAAAATCCTTGTTAGTGATTATGACGAAGATGAGTATAAGAAAATGCTCAGCCTTTATGAAAAGACATTTAACGTAATTAAGGAAAATGAGCTTGTCAAAGGTAAGATAGTTGCAATTAACGGCGATGATGTCTTAATTGACATAGGTTCTAAATCTGACGGCAGGGTTTCTGTAAATGAGTTTTCAAATCCTGAAGAAATTGCCGTAGGAAATACGATAGAAGTTTTTCTTGAGAAAATTGAAGATAAAGAAGGTCAGCTTGTTCTTTCAAAAAAGAAAGCCGACTCGATGAAGATGTGGGATTTCATTGTAGCAGCGCAGACCAACGGTACTGTCGTAAAAGGTAAATGTATCAGAAGGATTAAAGGAGGTTTCATAGTAGATATAAGCGGACTTACAGCCTTCCTTCCGGGTTCACAAATTGACACAAAGCCAATCAGGGATTATGATGAATATGTCGGAAAGGTAATGGACTTTAAGATAATTAAAGTTAATAATCAGAATGAGAATATTATTATTTCTCATAAAATGCTTATAGAAGAATCAATGGCAGGTCAAAGGGAAGAGCTTCTTAAGACAATCCAGAAGGGTATGACATTGAAGGCAGTTGTGAAGGCGATTACGGATTTCGGTGTGTTCGTAGATCTCGGCGGTCTCGACGGATTGATTCACATAACCGATCTTTCATGGGGAAGAATAAATCATCCGAATGATGTCGTAAAACTGGATCAGGAAATAAACGTTTCCGTTCTCGAGTTTGACCCGGAAAAGCAAAGAGTATATCTCGGATTGAAGCAGCTTCAGAAGCATCCCTGGGATGATGTTCAGACGAAATTTAAGATCGGTGATAAAGTATCGGGTAAGGTTGTATCGCTGACGGAATACGGCGCATTCATTGAAATAGAAAAAGGGATTGAAGGGCTTATTCATATCAGTGAGATGTCATGGACTCAACACATTACAAATCCTACACAGATGGTTTCCATGGGACAGGTTGTTGAAGCCCAAATACTGACAATTGATACCGAAAGCAAAAAGCTTTCACTTGGAATGAAGCAGCTTACACCTAATCCATGGCAAAGCCTGCTTGACAAATTCCCTGTCGGTACCAAACATAAAGGCAAGGTCTGTAATATCACAAACTTTGGTATTTTTGTTGAACTCGAAGAAGGTGTTGACGGGCTGGTACATATTTCGGATCTCTCATGGACAAAGAAAATTCTTGATATAAATGAAGTGGTAAAGATCGGTGACGAATTTGAAGTAGTCATTCTGGGAGTGGATGTTGCCAATCAGAGAATTTCACTCGGGAGGAAGCAGCTTCTTGACAATCCATGGGATAAACTTGAAGAGAAATATAAAGTAGGTACCGAAGCGGAATGTAAGATAATAAAACCAATTGAGAAGGGGATCATTGTCGAGCTACCTGATGAAGTTGATTCATTTATTCCGGCATCACAATTATCTACTTCACCAATAAAGAATTTCAGTGATCTTTTTAAAATAGGCGAAGCTTTAAAAGCGGAAATCATTGAATTTGACAAGACAAATAAAAAAGTTGTTCTTTCCGTAATAGAATATCTGAAAGACAAAGATCAAAATGAAATAGATGCATATATTGCAAAGTTTAAAATACCGAAGAAGTTTTCTTCAAAGGATATTCAGGATAAAACACGCAGCTTTGAAGCAGAGCAGATAGACTTTAAAATTGAAGATATAATAGGAGAAGACGTTCCTGAGATAAATCATCCTCCGGTACTTGATGCTCCTGCTGACAGTTTAAATTCTTCTTCAGTTGGTGTGAAATCAGAAGCACCGGTTGAGGTAAAAAAATCAGAGGAAACGAAAACTGAAGAGACTAAAGAAATACCAAAATCAGAAGAGAATAAAGGTTAAATATAATTCAGGATATGAATATCTAAAACCCCGAAAAGTAATTTTTGGGGTTTTTTATTTTGCCGGCATTTTTTGACAGCTCTGAAAAGATAATGAATAGATTTGAATTTTACTTTAATGCAATTATTATTTCCGTTAAGTTTGTCTGTAATTAAAACTTAAATTTACTCCTCATCGGAAGAAGCAGGTCATATTTATCGGTAATCCTGATTATTGAAATACTTTCATTCGGCTGCCTTTATTATCTGAGATATAAAAATCAGAATCTTTCCCTGAACGGTTTCGAAGATAAAAGCGGCAACGTCATTTCCATTGTATTTTTTTCAGTTCTCATACTTTTAATAATTATTGGTTTTTTTATTCCGGAGAAAATTAATAAATCATCACTGATATTCCTTTCTTTTGTTTCTCTTGCAGGATTTGCTTCCCTTATATTATCTGATTATTTCTCCCTGAAAGAAACAAAAATCATATTGATATGCATATTCCTTGTTATGAATTTATTTTTGCTTTCGGCATTTACAGGAATTGTTTTTTCAGATTCAAAGAAGTTCAGATTTTTCAGGAGTCTGTTGATTTTTCTTACTATCCTCATTGCATGCATATTTTTTGTTTTCATTAAAGTGCTGAACTTCTCCGATGACTATCTTGTATATGAAAACGGTCGGAATAAAGCTAACGCAGGGGTTATCCTAGGCGCTGCGGTTTGGGGCGGTAACAGACCTTCGCCTGTACTAAAGGAAAGGATTAATAAAGGTTATGAAATATATCAGAAGAATATTGTTCCGCAACTTGTGATTACGGGAGGCGGATCTCCTAACGAGTTAACTGAAGGGGAAGTCTCAAAAAATGAACTGATTAAATACGGTGTAGCTCCTGAAAAACTCATACTTGAAAATTCCTCAAGCTCGACTGTTGAACAGATTCAGTTTGTCAGAGACAGTCTGTACAATGCTAAAAGCTGGGAGAAAATAATTTTAATATCCGATAACTTTCATTTATACAGAGCTTCGGAGATAAGTAAATTCAATGATATGAATGCCGACTGCCTTGCATCAGGTAAGGAGCTTTCCGCAGGAGGTACGGTTTCTTTTTGCATTAAGGAAAGCCTTGCAGTGATTATCTTCTGGATGTCAGGTATATGAATGATTTTAGTTTATTCATTTACTGCAGGCACTGCGGGGACAGTGAACCATTAGAAAACTGCTTTGCAAAATTTATTTCGTTTATGTAAGTTTAATTTAGAATTTGTATTAATAAATCAAATAAAAATAAAATACTGACATGGGACTGAAAGATTTTTTTAAAGGACTGGCTGCATCACCTGCCGAGCTTCCGCACCTTATACGAATACCGAATAATAACACCGATGATCCGGAAGGTCTGGATGGTTTATTTGAACCGGGAAAGCACTACTTTACTGTTCGTGTAAATGAAATGTTCCTTTCCGAAAAGAGAAAATGGTTTAAGGAGATTGAGCCGATGGTGGTTAGTCTTACGAGTTATATATACGGCGAACAGGAAATTGATAATCCTTTTGTTGTTGGCAAAAGCATGATTGAGAGCAAAGTACAGAATGTCCCGGAGGGAATGGTGTTTAATGATACAAGGGTAGCGGGCATTCATCCTTTTTCGGGAGGCAGACTAATTGTCAGCATAGCACTTTGCAGTTCGGTCACAAAGGATTTCCTTGCCGATACTCTGGAGTTTGTTGAAAAAATTTCAGGTGTCTTTGGCGAAAGCATAACTTTGCTGATTGGAAGCTACTACAAAATTGCAAATGTGATTATAAGCGCGATAGATAAGTTATTCGATTCCAAAGCAGTAATGCCTCTATTCGGATTCAGACAGGAATTTGACAGGGATGCTAATGACAGATTCGCTCCGGGTTATTTTGTAATGATAGATAAATCCGAACAGAAATGGAATCCCGAACATTTTTTTGTCAAAGAAAATCGTCTGTTTTACGGCAAGGATTCAGCCTCGGCAAAACCTTTCAGGGAAGATGAATACGTCCTGTTCAGCGTTACAAAGTCTGATGAAAGAAGCGATATAAAGCTGCTGCCGGTTTGGCAGTCTTATAAAAAGATTCTTAGTGAACTGGAGGTCGCAGAAGTTTCCGAAGATCTGAAAAATAAAGTCAAGGGCATGCTCAGAGTTCTGAATATTGAAATGCATAAGAGCCCCGATCTTACAACACCGCATGCGAAGAAGCTTATGGAACAATACATAGATGAAGTCGGAAAGCTGATTGAACCGAAGTTTAATTGGGGAGCTGCACAGAAAAAGAGCCTGGATGAATGGGATAAACTGGATAATAAAATCAATGCTATCTAAAATTGAATTTATATGAACGGCGGTAATTATTTGAATATCAAGATTAACATTGAAAAAGAAGACATCTGTTTTACAAAAGATAAGAACAGAGCGTCGTCTCCTTTTGACATTGACAACAATGATTCCTCGGCGAATAACATACGGGTTGAACTGGGAATTGCCAAGGTTTTTCATAAAGTACTGAATCTGATAAAAGATAACAAAGATCTTTTCCAGAAGGAAGATTTTGAACTGCTTGGTGAAATGCTCGGTAAAATTTTATTCGGAAAGATCAATAACGATAAAGACGTCAGAAACTTTATCATGAAAGAGGTTGAACAGACACTTGACATTTCAAAACCATCCGGTGGAAAGATCTGCAGAATATTCCTTGAGTTTGATCAGAAATCCGGAGTGGCAATGCTTCCGTGGGAATACACACTATACAAGACCCGAAGCATTAAAGAATCTAAATCAATTTATTTGTCAGCGAGCTTAAAAAGCCGGTTTCATCTGATCCGCAGAGTAAAAGAAAACAATTCCGTATTCCCGAATGCGAAAAAGCTTTACATAATAGTCCTGATTAATGTTGACGGTAATAAAGATGCAGTTCCTCCGATAGACAGCAGAGCCACCGAACTTCAAAAAATTAAGGCTACATTTAAAAATCTCAAAGATGAGTTTCCGGATTCCCTGGAAGTTGAATTTATAGAATCAACGCCATTTAATAAAATCAAACAGGAAGTTGAAGATCTTTATAAAAAGTGGGAGAAAAAAGACGGAGAAGTAAACTATGTCCTCCATTACGTTGGTCATTCCCTGCTCGAGAATCAGATCGGAAAGCTGGTAATAAAAAATGCCGAAACCGGAAAACCTGACTGGGTCGAAGATAAAAAGTTTGCTTCGATATTCAGTGAAGCTAAGCTGAACGTGAAGCAGCCGGTGATGGTATGCTTCCAGGCATGTGACAGCGCAAAAATCGGAAGTCATAATGAAAATCTCAGAGGAGTTGCATATGAATTTACGCAGATAAACATACCCGCAGTAATCGGAATGCAAAACGAAATTGATACTTCTTTTTCAAACGCATTCTTTGAAAGATTTTATCAGAATATTCTGAATGCCCAGGATGTCGCTGAAGCTGTCACTGCAGGCAGGGATTATCTCGGCAGGGAATACAAAGAAGAAGAAGAAGCATATTTCAATAATTCATTCGGCAGTCCTGTTCTATTTATAACGACCGAAGAACCCGTGCAGATAATAAAATCTCCGGAAAGAGAGAAGATTGAAGATGAAAAAACCTTTAAAACCGAAACTTCAGAATCCCCGAGATACGAAGTGAAAAGAGCTGAACAAAAGCAGTATGAAAGCGGATTTGCAGGTGTAGCGGGAGCTGCTTTAGTAAACGAAGGAGCAGAATTGAAACGATATGCCAGCAGACAGGAAACAACTGAAGAAGGAGCAGCTTTACGGACCGGAGAAAAGGTAGTTACAGAAAAAGCTTCTACTCCTTTGAACTCATCAAATTCGAATGAAAAATGATTACGAAAGAAGATATTACTAAACTCATTTCCGAAGCTTATGCTAAAGCTTCTCTTGATGAAAACAGAGATATGAGAATTACCGCTGACCTGTTCGAAAGTATACGCAGTCAGCTGGATATTTCAAATCCTTATACTGCCTGGGACTTTATAATTCTTGACCGGGTGAAGTTTGAAAATGACTATGCATTAGGATTACTTTCCGGACTTAAAGAATCTTACTTTAATTTGTTATTCCTGAATATTCTTGACAATCTCACCAAGCTTTATAAGACTGATAAAAAAGAAGCATCAAATCTCTGGATAAAACATTTTTCCGATGCTGCAGTTCATTTCTTTGATGATTTTCTTTGTCTGTTGTGCAGTCTGAAAAATCAATGGAGCAAAAAGCAGACACGGCAAAATGAGTCATATTCAAAGCTGCCCAAATATATCCGTGAAAGCAGATGGTCCGACGCGTATCCTTTTTATATGGAAATTGCTGGTAATGCCGATCTTTCGAATCAAACGCGTGGAACAGCTGAAATCATACTTACTGAAATAATATTGTTTTTTTTTCCTGATCCTTCACAGTCTTTAAAGCATATTGAAAGAGCGAAAACTTTTCTTCCGGAACATTTCCTGACAAAAAGAGCGGAAGCTGAATACTATATGAAGACCGGCGAAATTCAAAGAGCACGAAACTCACTACTTCAGGTAATTTCAATGAAATCCGGGGATTATGTTGCATTTAATCTTATGGGGGACTGCTTTCTTGAAGAGTCAATGCTTGAGAATGCCGAGTCCTGGTATAATGATGCTATTAAAAATAATTTTCTTCAGGCTGAGTCTTATAAAAGACTGTTAAATCTTTACGGAAATAAAAACTGGATCAAAGAAAAAGGAACCCTTCGTGAAAATATACTTGTGAATATTGAGAAAAGAGGTAAGCAGCGTAATGCTCAAACATTAATTGACAAATATCCTGAAGCTAAAGATTGTTTTAAGAATTTAATTTTGTATGAATGCTACCGTGATGTTGCGGCTTCATGGTATGCAGTTCAGGATTATGAAAAATCAGAAGAGTGGTACTTAAAAGCAGTTAACTTATTCCCTGATGTTGTTTCGGCGGTTATTGATTTTGCATATGTGAAAATGAATCAGAGTCAGCATGAGAAAGCGTTGGAATTTTTTAAAAAAGCATTAGAAATTGATAAAGAAAGTTATGAAGCTTACTGGGGACTTGCTTACTATCATGAAACTAAGGGTCAGATGAATGATGCTTTAAAATATTATAAAGAGTGTATTCGTTTAAGACCGTATTGGAGTGACTGGGTGTATAACTTTATCGGGAATATGTATTTTGCAGCCGGTGAATATAAAGAATCTGAAGTTTACTACCGTAAAGCAGTCGAGCTGAATAGTAACCTTCCCGTTTACCGTCAGAATCTTGCCGGCGCTATTGTTGCGAAAGCAAATATACTTGCTGATGAATCTAAATTTAAGGAAGCCGAAAAACTATTTTTATTTTCTGTTTCAATTGACAATACCTCTAACAGATGGAATGCTGCTGGAAATTTTTATTATAAGTTTAAAAAGTGGAAAGAAGCAGGGAACTGTTATGAAAAAGCAATTTCATTAAATGAGAAAGACCCCGTACTTTACGAAAACCGCGGACTTGCTTATGAGCAAATGAAGAAAAATGATTTGGCGGAAAAGTATTACAGACAGTCAATTGATCTGGAGAAAGAATCAGGACGCTCATTCAACAGGCTCGGGGTTTTTTTCTATAACCTGAAAAACTATGAAAAGTCAATTGAATTTTATAAGAAAGCTCTGGAGCGTGAACCGGATAATTCAATTTATCTTGAGAATATTTGTCTTTCATACGAGATGCTGAATGATCTCGATTCTGCCGAACCTTATTATCTCCGGCTGCTTAAAATCGATCCCGAAAATGCAAATACTATGAACCTGCTTGGGATTTTATATTATAAAAGAAAAAATTATGAGAAAGCAGCTGAATACTATAATAAAGCTGTGAACATTAACGGAAATGAGCCGGTCTATTATGAAAATCTTAATTTACTTTATACTGATCTGAAACAGTATCCTCTGGCAATTGAAGCTCTTCAGAATGCCCTTAAGCTGAAACCGGATAATGATATCAACTGGAATAATCTGGGAGTCCATTATTACAATACCGGAGATTGTAAGAATGCCATTAAGAGTTACAACAAAGCGATCGAATTAAAACCGAAAGTTTCCCTATACTACCAGAATGTTGCATCAGCTTATGACATGATGAAGGATTACGAAAAGGCGATTCCTTACTATGAGAAAGCAATAGAGTTAGAGTCAGCCAACGCAGAAGCATTTAACTCAATGGGCGTGAATTTCTTAAATCAGTTTAAAAATGAGCAGGCTGTAACAAGTTTCCGGAAGGCTGTTGAAATTGATGACAGTAATGTTGTGTATCAAAGAAATCTCGGGCATGCGCTGGAGATTTCAGGAAAGAAAGATGAAGCAAAGACAGTTTTGCAGAAGGCAATTAAATTAAAAGAAGATTTTTATCTGAGCTGGAATGACCTGGGAGTTTTATATTATGATGAAGGCAATCTTGATGAAGCCCTGAAATGTTACAATAAATCGATAAGCCTGAACCCTGAAGATCCTGTCCTTTTTGTAAATCTTGCTCTTGCTCTGAATGCAAAGGGTAAAATAACAGATGCACTGAATGTCACTTCACATCCTCTTCTGAAAAATGAAGAAATCCGGAAACAGGTCGAAAACATGCTGCGGCAAACTCTGCCCTTCCTTTTTACAGCAAAAAATTAAATCCAGCTCTTACTTTTAACTTTCAACTTTCAACTTTTAACTTTCAACTTTTAACTTTCAACTTTCAACTCATCCTTTACAATGGATTTAATTACTGCTCCGTTAGAATGTAATTTACTTTTAATTTCTTTATGGGTTTTTTCCAGAACTAAGTTAAGTGTTTCAGCAAATAATCTGATATGCGGTTCATCCATAATTGTTTTATGATTTGTTCCCGGAATCATGTAAGATTCAAATCCGCCTTCAGAGAGATATTTCCATCCTTCCCTGTGCTTAGGATCGAATGATGCGCATTCGATGAGAGTAACTTTTCCAGGATATTTTTTAGCTACATACCTGTCCTGAGCCTTAAAATGTATTAGTTTTATTTCATCATAAAATTTCTTTTGGGAATCACTGAAAATATATTTTATTTTGTTTTTACCTGCTCTCCATGCTTTTGTGATTTCAATCGAAAAATAATTTCTTGCAATTTTAAATATCTCGCCGGTTTTTAAATGATGAATTGAACGGTCTATAAAATGTTTCAGGTCTCTTTTCTGAGGAATAGCATTAGGAGGAGGACTGCTAAAAGGCGGCCATGTATCAAACACCGCAAGTAATGCAACAGACTGTCCGGCATCTTTTAATTGCTGGGCTATTTCATATATGAGTCTTCCGCCGAAACATCTTCCCCCCAGCAGGTAAGGACCGTTTGGCTGCAGAGAGCGCATTTCCTTTACATGAAATGCTGCCATCTCCCTGAAATCAGTATGTGGATTCTCCTTGCCATCCAGCCCTAACGCCTCCAAAATGTAAACAGGCTGATCCGGATGTATGTATTTTACCATTTGCTGAAAAAGCAATGCTGTTCCACCGGCCGGAGGCACACAAAAGAAGGGCAGTCTTGAACCGCCGGGTTTTATTGCCACCAAAGTTTTCCACGGCGGGGTCCATCCTTCATCATTAATTATTTTTGCAAGCTCTTTGATTGTCGGTGAATTGAAAAGAGTTGATATTGCAATCTTCCTTCCCGTGAGCTTCTCAATCTTGCTGAACATACGAAGCGCCAGCAGAGAATGCCCCCCGAGTTCAAAAAAATTATCATTTATTGAGATGACATCTGCTCCAAGTAAATCCTGCCATATTCCTGCAAGTGCTCTTTCAAGCTCATTGCGCGGTGCTTCATATTCACTTCTTATAACAGAATCTGCATCCGGATCCGGTAATGCATTTCTGTCAATCTTTCCTCCCGAAGTCAGAGGAAATTGTTCAAGGACAACCCATTTCTCAGGCATCATATAAACCGGTAATTTACTCTTCAAATAATTAACAATTACCTGCTTATCGAATTCATATTTTGGTACTACATAGCTTATCAAATACTTGTTTCCCTGATTGTCCTCTTTTGCAAGGACTATTGCCTTATCTACCATTTTACTTTCCAAAAGAACATTTTCAATTTCACCTGTTTCTATTCTGTAGCCGCGTATCTTTACCTGATCATCCATCCTGCCCAGGAATTCTATATTGCCATCCGGAAGCCATCTGCCCAAGTCACCTGACTTATACATTATTTGGCGGGTCTGTTCATGAAAAAGGTCAGGAACAAATTTTTGTGCTGTGAGGTCTTCAAGGTTCAAATATCCTCTCGCCACACCGTCTCCTCCGATACAAATTTCTCCCGGAACTCCTACAGGCACTAATTGATTTTGATTTCCCAAAATATAAATCTTAGTATTGTTAATTGGCTTACCAATGGGAAGAATTTTTTGATGCTCAAAATTACCGTTGGCACTATACTCAACGGAAGTAACTGTTGTCTCTGTCGGACCATACTTGTTATAAAATTTAACCCTGTCTTTCCAGCGGTCCGATAATTCTTTCCGGCATACATCACCGCCCGAAACAATCCTCTTCAGATAAGGATTATCTGTTACACTTAAGTTTTCAAGGAACACAGGAACTGCATGCAAATGACTGATCTTCTCTTTTTTCAGCAAGTCTTCAAAATTGTTAATATTAAGCTGAAGACCTTCTTCAAACAAAATCAGACATGCACCGTTAAGGAGTGCAAGAAAAATTTGTTCGGCTGATGCATCGAAACAATAATTTGAAAACTGTAAAATTCTGTCATCCTGTCCGATTCCAAAAAATTCGGTCTGGTTTATGATAAGATTTACAACACCTTTATGCTTAGTCATTACGCCCTTCGGTTTACCGCTTGATCCTGAAGTGTAAATCACATATGCCAGATTATCAGGCCGGATTTCTTCTGATAAATTTTGTATAAATTGTTTGTCAATTAAGTGCCGGTCTTCATCTAAATTAATGACAGAAAAATTTTCAGAATGAGGTAATAAAGATACAGATTTATTGCCGGTTAAAACAATAGGTGAAGCTGTATCCTTTATGATATAACTTATTCTGTCTGCCGGATATTCCGGATCAATAGGTACATATGCTCCGCCTGCTTTCAATATGCCCAGTATACTAACAATCATCTCAATGCTTTTCTCTATACAAACCGGTACAAGAGATTCGGTTCTAACTCCTTTACTTTTCAGATAATGAGCTAAACTGTTTGATCTCTCATTAAGCCCTGCGTAAGTTAATTGATTCTTTCCAAATTTTAAAGCAACCGCATCCGGTGTCTTTGAAACCTGTTCCTGGAATAAATCAACTAAACTTTTTTCTTTCGGATATTCTGCAGCCGTGTCATTAAACTCAACAAGCAGCTGTCGTTTCTCCGGTTTCGTAAGCATTGTGAGTAATCCTATCCTCTGATCCGGATCGGAAACAACAGAGCGAAGAAGCTCCTTGAAATGAGCAATCATCCGGTCAATTGTTTCCTCATTGTAAAGTTCAGTACAATATTCAACCGTGCACTTCATCCCTTCCGGAGTTTCCATTATGCTGAAACTTAAATCATATTTAGAAATATTTTGTCCGTATACTTCGCCTGATAAATTAATTTCACCCAGACGAAGTTCGGGAATTTCCGGTGTATTCTGCAATACAAACATTACCTGGAATAACGGGCTCCTGCTCAGATCCCTTTGCTTCACAACAGATTCAACAACTTTCTCAAAAGGTACCTCCTGATGTTCATAAGCTTCTAATGTAGTTTCTCTGACTTTCCTCAAAAGCTCGGTAAAAGAATCTTCAGAACTTAACTCGCTTCGTAACGCCAGATTATTTACAAAAAACCCGATGAGATCTTCGACTTCCTGCTGCTGCCTGCCGGCTATTGGACTGCCTACACAAATATCCTGCTGACCACTATACCGGTGAAGCAGTACTTTAAAAACACTCAGCAGTGTCATGAATAAAGTAGAGTTGTGTTGATTGCTGAATATTTGTAACTTCTTTGAAAGCTCTTTATCTACACTGAAAACTTTAGCAGCCCCTTTTATACTTTGAACTTTAGGTCTGGGATAATCCGTTGGAAGCTGAAGCGGTTCGTTTCCCCGCAGTTTATCTTTCCAGTAATCCACCTTCTTTTCAAATAACTCACCCTTCAGATAATTCCTCTGCCAAATGGAATATTCTGCATACTGAACCGGCAGCTGAGCCAACTTAACTTCATGTCCTTCCTCAAATGACGAATAAAATTCCGCAAGTTCCTTAACGGCAACAGAAATCGACCATCCGTCTGAAGCTATATGATGCATAGTTAAAACAAGGAGATTGTCATTTTCACTTAATTCAATTAAATGACCTCTCATCATGTAATCTTCAGTTAAATCAAAAGGATAATTAATCAACTTGTTTATGTATTCCTGTAAATCTTCTGAATTATTTTTAAACATTGATCCGTCAACTCTCTCCAAATCCCAGCCGTCTTTATCTTTAATAACCTGATATCCCTTTCCTTCCTCTTCTTTTATTACTGTGCGAAGCACTTCATGACGGTTAACAATATTTTTTAATGCAAAAGCTAAGGCTTCTTTATTCAATTTGCCTTTCAATCTCAAAATAGCAGGTAAATGATATTGTGTACTTCCTTCCAGCCGGTCTATAAACCATAATCTTTCCTGGCTGAATGATAAAGGAATGCGCTCAGGTCTGGCTTTTAATTCGATTGCAGGTATTAATGATCCTTTGTCACTGAGTTTCAATTGTTCTGCCAGCTCTGCAATGGTCGGATGTATAAACAAATCTTTAACGGCAAGTTCTTTTTTCAGCTCCTTCCTGATTGATGATATTACTCTCATTGCTAATAACGAATGTCCGCCGAGCTCAAAAAAATTATCATTTATTCCCGTCCGCTCAATACCGAGCAGCTTTTGCCAGATTTCCGCAAGCTTCTCTTCAGTCTCATTCACCGGAGCTACATATTCATTTTTCAAAAACTCAGTTAAATCCGGATCTGGCAGAGCTTTCTTATCCACTTTTCTGTTTCGAGTCAGAGGCATGCTTTCAAGCTCTACCCATACTGAAGGCACCATATACTCCGGCAGCTTGCTGCGCAGATATGATATTATTTCTTCACGGTTGAATTTTCCTTCAGGGACTACATATCCTATCAGACGCTTATTCCCATCGCTGTCTTCCTTTGCAAGTAGAACCGCTTTATTAACGGCTTCATGCTGCTGAAGCACACTCTCTATCTCGCCTAACTCTACACGGTAACCTCTTATTTTTATCTGATCATCCGCCCTGCCGAGATATTCGATGTTTCCGTCAGGCAGCCATCTGCATAAGTCTCCTGTTTTATACATCCTTGAATCCGCTAATTTACTGAAAGGATTCTTTATAAACTTCTCTTCTGTCAGTCCGGGAAGATTCAGATATCCTCTCGCAAGCTGAGCCCCTGCAATGTGTAATTCACCTGTAACTCCTGCGGGAACAGGTTTATTATTTTCGTCAAGAATGTATAACTGAATATTGTCTATCGGCTTTCCGATTGGAGGAAGCGGCGGCAGATCACTGTTCCAGTCAATCCTATAACTGCTTACTACGTGAGCTTCCGTTGGTCCGTACTGATTGTATAATGTTATGCCGTTTTCAGTTATAAGAGAAACTACATCTCCTGTAAGCTTCAACTGCTCTCCGGCTGTAATTATTTCTTCAAGAGAATATTCCTTTGGGAACTGTACTGAAATATATTCCGCAAGATTCTTTAGTACAATGAAAGGAACAAATAAATGTGTAATTTTATGCTTTGAAATGTCAGCAAGTATTTCCGTCATATCAATGTGGCGCTGCGAGCTTATAAGATACAGTGAACTTCCGAAACAGAGTGTCGAAAATATTTCCTGGAAGCTGACATCGAAATTAAGGCTTGTAAATTGCAATACTCTTCTTTTCTTATTTACAAACTGCTTCTCCTGCCAGTTAAGCAAATTTACAAGACAGCTGCCGGGCATTTTTACACCTTTCGGAGTACCCGTTGATCCGGATGTATAAAGCACGTAAGCAAGACTATCCGGTTTGATTTTTAAATTAAGATTTTCTGACGGCTGATCTTTTATTTGGGGCTGATCAGCATCTATCTCAATTATCTCAAATTTATTTTTTAAATCCGGTTTCAATTTTGTCTCCTTGCTGCTCAGCATAAAATCAGCGCCTGTATTTTTCAGAATGAACTCAATCCTGTCCTGAGGATAATCAGGATCAACCGGCACATAAGCTGCTCCGGCTTTTAAAATGGCAAGCACTCCGGTTATCATCTCTACAGAGCGATCGATACACAACGGAACCAGAGTTTCTTCCTTCACACCCTTGCTTTTCAGATAATTAGCAAGTTTGTTTGCCTGCTCATTAAGTTCACGGTAAGTCAGTCTTTGATCATCAAATACCAATGCAGTCTCATCAGGAGTTTTAGATGACTGCTCTTCAAATAATCCTGTAATTGTTTTATTCTTTGGATAATCTGTATTTGTATTATTGAATTCATTTAAAAGCTGAGTTTCTTCATACTCAGAAAGCATCGGGATCTCTCCTATTGTCTGCATTGGATTTTCTGCAACCGAACGAAGCAGATTTTTGAAATGACTTATCATACGGACAATGGTCTGTTCACAGTACAGGTCTGTACAATACTCAACAGACCCTTGTAATCCTTCGGATATTTCAGTCATAAAGAAGGTTAAATCAAACTTTGAAATATTGTATTCAAAAACTTCTCTTGACAGATTTAAATCCGAAATACTGGGTTCAGGCACTTCCGGTATATTCTGCAAGGCAAACATTACCTGGAACAACGGACTTCTGCTCATATCTCTTTGCTTTACAACTGCTTCTACAACTTGCTCAAACGGCGCATCCTGATGTTCATATGCCTCTAATGTAGTTGCCTTTATTTGCTGAAGCAGCTCTGTAAATGTCATATTACTGCTCACTTCACTGCGTAGTGCAAGCGTATTTACAAAGAATCCTATAAGCTTTTCTAATTCTTCCTGTTGACGGCCTGCTATAGGACTTCCGACACAAACATCACTCTGATGGCTGTACTTGAAAAGCAATACATTTAATACTGAAAGCAAAGTCATAAACAAGGTTGACCCACTCTGCAGTGATAGTTCCTGCAATGAAACTGATAACTCCTTATCAATTTTAAATTCCGAATTAGCACCTCTTGTGCTTTGTAAAGCGGGTCTAGCAAAATCCGTCGGCAGCAGAAGAGATGAAACATCTTCCAGTTTATTCTTCCAGTACCCGAGCTTTTTTTCCAATACATCGCCCTGCAAGTATTTTTTCTGCCAGATTGCATAATCTGCATATTGCAATGGAAGTTCTTCTAACCGTGCATCAGTTTTTTCAATATACGATTCATATAATTCCAGCAGCTCTTTTACCATAACAGAAGTAGACCAGCCGTCCGAGGCAATATGATGCAATATCAGCACCAGAAGATGATTGTTCTCATCAATGCTGAGCAGATTTCCTCTCATCATATAATCTTCCGAAAGATTAAACGGAACTTTGATTAACTGATTTATATGATCTTTTAAAGAATCTGATTCATCGAAATCCAAACCTCTTTCGATATATAAATTCCATCCTTCCGCATTTCTGATTTGCTGATAGCCAACACCGTCCTTTTCATATATCACAGTGCGCAGAACTTCATGACGATTAATTATACTCTTCAAAGCATGTTCTAAAGCCTCAATATTCAGCTTTCCGCTCAATTTTAAAACGGCGGGTATGTGGTACTGTGTACTGCCTTCCAGCTGGTCTATAAACCATAATCTCTCCTGACTGAAAGATAATGGTATGTGTTCAGGTCTTGGAAGAACTTCAATCGCGGGAAGGAGTTTTCCGTTGCTTCTGTATTTAAGCTCTGAGGCTAGTTCGGATATTGTCCTGTTCAGAAAAAGATCTTTTACCGAAATTTCAAATCTTAACCTTCTGCGAATTGATGAGACTGCCCGCATTGCCAGAAGCGAGTGTCCGCCCAGTTCAAAAAAATCATCATGTATGCTGACTCTGTCAAGTACAAGAAGTTCTTTCCACATTTCTACTAATGCAGACTCTGTTTCATTTCGTGGTGATTCAAATTCTTTCTTAATCAAATCCTCTTCATCCGGATCCGGTAATGCCTTTTTGTCAACCTTACCATTGGAAGTTAAAGGGATATTCTCTAAAACCACAAAACGGGACGGAATCATGTAAGCAGGTAGCCTGCTTTTTAAAAATGTTTCAATGTCTTTTTGATCAAAATTATCTGAAACAATATACCCTGTTAAAAGCTTTGTCCCGTGGCTGTCTTCTCTTGCGGTGACAACTGCTTGCTTCACAGATTCACATTGCAGTAAGACACTTTCTATTTCACCGGGTTCTATGCGGTAACCTCTTATCTTTAACTGCTCATCCAGCCTGCCAATATATTCGATGTTTCCGTCAGGAAGCCACCTGACTATGTCACCTGTTCTGTAAAGTCTTCCTGCTCCATTTTTGCCGAAAGGGTACGGTATAAATTTTTCCAGGTTTAATTCTTCATTTTTAACATAACCTGATGAAACTCCGTCGCCTCCAATGTATAGTTCTCCTGCAACACCTGCCGGTACGGGTTGTCTGAATTTGTTTAATACAAAAAATTTTGTATTCGATAATGGTTTTCCAATCGGTATTATACCGTCATTTCTTATTTCATTAATTTCATAACTTGAGGCGTATACCGTAGCTTCAGTCGGACCGTAAACATGTACTAATTTATCTTCACCTAATTCCTCCAATGCTTTCCTGACATGATTAAATGATACCATCTCACCGCCAAATAAAATCTTTCTCAGACTTTTCAATGCTCCCGGATTTATATCGATTAATGTATTGAACAATGCAGTAGTGATGAAACATACAGTAATATCTTGTTCACTGATTATACGAAGCAGTTCATCGGCATCAGATGCTATGTTTTCTTTTATCAGATGTAAGCTTGCTCCCTTAAGTAGCGAGCTGTAGATATCGTAAGTTGAACCGTCAAATGAATAATTTGACCACTGAAGCACGTGATCATCAGGATTTACTGATATTGCTCCTGTATCATATACAAGTTTTATGATATTCCGGTGGCTTACTGCAATTCCTTTCGGACGTCCGGTTGTACCGGAGGTAAACATAATATAAGCTCTTGAACCTGCTTCCGGCTTTATGTCCGGAGAGGTTACCGGACAAGAAACTGAATCTGTTATATTAATGCAATCGTAATTGTTTAATCTTTCAATGCCGGGTAATTCTTGATCCGAACAAACGATATGTGCTATCCCAGCATCTTCTATGATATATCTTAACCTTGCTGCGGGATATTCTGTATTGAATGGAACATATGAGCAACCTGATTTTAAAATTCCTAACATTCCGATAATCATTTCAAAACCTCTCAAAGATAATAATCCTATATCAGATCCGGGTTTAATACCTTTTTGTAAAAGGTAATTTGCAAGCTGATTGGCGCGATCATTCAGCTCTTTATATGTCATCTCTTCCTTTTCAAACACTAACGCCGATACATTAGGTGAGCGCGCTGCCTGCTCTTCAAACAAATCAACAATGCTTTTATCTGCCGGATAATCAGCCGCAGTATCATTGAACTGTTCAAGCAGCTGAATCTCCTCTGACTTTTTCATCAGCTTAATTTTATCCCGATTTCCTTTGCCGTTTTCCGTAATTTGCATCAGTACATACTCAAAATGATCCCTGATTTTTCTTACATACGTTTCATCCAGCAAGCCGGAATTAAAACTGAAGGTAACTGTAATATGCTCTGAATTTACAATTGTAATATTCAATGGATAATTTGTCTTCTCCTGAACTCTGACATTTTCAACATGAAGACTCCATTTATTTGATGCAATTATTTTACTAACCGGGTAGTTTTCAAATACCATCAAACTGTCAAACAGATCACCATGTATTTCACACCAGTTCTGAATTTCATTTAGAGGTGTGAACTGATGTCTTCGAGAAGTAACCTGATCTTTCTGCAATTCACGCAGCCAGCTTATAATGTCCTGATCTTGTTTTTTAACTGATCGAAGCGGAAGTGTATTTATATACATTCCAACACGCTGTTCCATATCAGGCAAATCATCCGGACGACCTGAGACAACTACTCCGTAAGTTATATCATCACTTCCCGAATAGTGATGAATAAGATATGACCATACACCCTGAAATAATGTATTAATCGTAATGCGGTAGCTGTTGGCGAAGGTTTGTATTTTTGCCGTTGCAGGAGTTTTTATCTGAAGTGTAATTGTTTCATAATTCCCTAATCCTTTATTTCTCTCGGCAGTCTTACTAATGAAGGGTAATAAAGTACCACCTTCAGTACCTTCCATATATTCCTGCCAGTACTTCTTTTCCTGTTCGGTATCCCGGCGTTCTAAGTATTTAATAAAGTCCTCAAACTTGTCTTCATAATCTGATTTTATCTGACCTCCGGAAACAAAAATGTCATATGCATTCAAGAGCTCTTCCAACAATATCTGCAGCGACCAACCGTCGAAAAGAACATGATGAAATGTCCATAACATTCGGTACCGGGACCCGCTTAAGCGTATTAATGCCGTACGCATTACCGGAGCTGATTTAAAATCAAAGCCTTTGTTAAGATCTTCCTTTTCATACTGATTTATTGCAACCGCCTGCTCCATTTCATTCAACCTGCGGTAGTCTAAAATCTCCATCGGCATTTCGACCTCACGATAAACGCATTGAACGGGAATTCCGAATGCATCATAATAAAATGAACTTCTGAGTATACTATGCCTTCTGATCAGATATCTCCAGCTCTTTCTAAATATCTCCTCGTTAACTCCGGTCAGCTCACAACTGAACTGCTCTACGTAAGCTCCCGAACCCTCTTCATACAGAGAATGAAATAATATTCCCGACTGTAAACCGCTGAGTTTGTAGATTCTCTCTATAAATTCCTTCCGGGCTTTACCATTCACCTTTTCTCCCATAAAGCGATCCAGTTCCTGATACTTAACATATGGGTTTAATCCAAAATCAGATGGCGTAAATACAGCTCCTGATTTCTGCCGGTTTAAGCAATGTGTAATTAATTTCTCAAGATTGAAAATATAGTTTTTTGCTAAATTCTCAATCGTCTCCTTTTCAAAATGCAGACTGCTGAATGTCCATTTTAATTTAAGCACACCGGATTTAATATAGCAATTTACCGAGAGTAGACCGCTCACAGCCTGCTCTTCACTTCTGTCCGTACCGTAAGACCGAGCCGATAATTTATACAGCCAATCACCACTGGCAACATTATCAAACTGACCAAGATAATTAAACTCAATATCCCAGGCTTGCTTTCCATGCAATGATTCATCTTTGTTTAAATATCTGAGGACTCCATAACCCAATCCTTTATCAGGAACACCTCTTAACTGCTCTTTAACCGATTTTATTAAGGAATCTTCTCCGGGATTTTTTTCGATGCTGAGCATTAAAGGATAAAGACTTGTAAACCAACCGATGGTGCGGCTTGTATCAATGTTATCTGTTATGTCTTCTCTTCCATGACCTTCCAGTCCTATAAAAACTTTATCTTTGCCGCTGAACTCAGACATGCATACGGCAAGAGCGCTTATCAAAATATCATTGATCTCTGTATGATAAGCTCTAGGTACATCATGTATTAAATGATTTGTCTGTTCGGCGCTGAGATGAATGCTGTATCGGGATAAATGTTTTACTTTGACTTCACCCGAATGCTTCTTCTCTGTTTCAAGCGGCTGATAATTTGCAGTTAAATTCTCCCAGTAATCTTTTTGAGACAATAATCGCTCACTTTGGCTGTACTTCAGAAGTGTATTAAACCATTGTCTGTAAGAGCTTCCTTTTTGGACAAGATCCGCTTTTTCGCTTTTGTTATAAGCACTGAGCAAATGACCAAAGTCCTCGAGAAGTATTCTCCATGAAACTCCGTCTACAGCGAGGTGATGTATTACAATATACAAGAGATTGAACTGCTCACTTTCCGGCGTAAGAAATAATACAAATTTTGTCAGACGGCCATTTTCAATATCCAGACTTCTTTGGAATTTATCGGCATATTCTTCTAATACCGTATTCAAATTATCTTTTCCGCAGGATTGCAAATCAACCGTAGTCAGCTCCCCTCCGATTGTTCCATACTCCTGTTTCCAGTGCCCGTCTTTGTTATAGTATCTGAACCGCAATGCATCGTGATGACGGGTTAATTGTATAATTGCTCTGCTTATCTCTTCCGGATTAACTGACTTTTCAATATCAAGCAGCAAACTCTGATTAAAATGATTTGTATCTGAACTGCATTCTTCAAAAAATCTCTGCTGTATCGGTAATAATCCGCATTCGCCATTCAGATATCCGGTTTCTATAAGAGAACTTAATCCGTGACGTTCTGAAATTACTTTTGATAAACGGGATATCGTCTGATGTATGAAAATATCTTTTGGTCTGAGTTCAATCCCCTGCTTGCGCGCTTCACTGACAACCTGAATGGTAATAATTGAATCACCGCCAAGCTCGAAGAAATTATCATTTATTCCGACCCGGTCTACGTGAAGAAGATCTTTCCACACTGATG
>CAYNTN010000070.1:0-24071 GCA_964399995.1 uncultured Ignavibacteriaceae bacterium | reverse complement strand
CATATAAAAATAAAAATGAAGATATTAACATTACTAACATTGTTAACAAAAGAAAAGAGAAAAGTAGCAAAAAAGAAAAGAAAAGATTACTACTGCTACGGTTACCTTTTAATATGAGTAAACTGGTTTCAACCTGTCAACTGAACGAGAACCGAATTACTTTAGGTTGTAGTCGTTCTATATCTCAAACAAAAAAATTCAAAATATTTTATCACTATAAAATTATTTCTTAAATTAATTTAATTTACTATATTGTAAAAGTTCTTTCAAAAGAATTATACTTTGAAAATCTGAACACACTGCTCATATTACTGCTCACTGACTTGTTCAGATAAGAAATCAAAGTTCTTTTCAAAGGGTTTTTATACAAGAATTTTTTTGCTGAGATGCTTGCGAAGTATTGTCTACAGGGCGTTTGCGACCATGTATAAATCCAGCAATCATTTTTTGCACATAACAAATTTCTCAGACTTTCAACGGAGCCTGAAAGCCGTGTGTCGCCGGTTCAATTCCGGTCCTGTCCATATATTCAATTGTAAATTTCAAATTTTAAAATTATAAATTGGCATATTTAAGCGAAGTAGATCTTCGCTTTTTTTATTTAAAATAAGCAATAAACAGTTATATTTAAAATTTCCGGTAAATTAGTATGCAAAATAATTTCTATTAAATTCAACAATTCTCAGTGGAATGCAAAATATTTCCTGCGACTCTCCCGTTATTTATCTTAATCCGCATTTAAAAATTTCTGAGTAAATACCAAAAAAAAATTTGCTGTGTGCCCGGATACTCCAATAAAATTGTGATGATTTTATACTCATGCTGAAAATGTCCACAACTTTAAAAGTAAATTATCTTCTTTTTTATTTCAAAATCATAAGTTTATTGGGCATAACAATTGAGGCTAATATTATAGAGAATTACATACAGTTTTGACTATTTTAGAGTATTAATTTTAATTTTTGATTTAATACCCAAAAATCCCTGATTAATAATGCCGATTAAATTTAGGGATTCACAATTTCAATAATCCCCGAAAATATCGGTCCCATTTTGATTTGAAGCATCAAAAAAATTAGCTTTCCAAGGATTCATGTTAAATTGTCAAAATGTTAAATAAAATTTAATGAAAGGAGTTTATAAAATGTTAAAATCAATATTTACATATAATAAATCATTTAACATAATCTGCATTATCTTCTTTTTGATAAGCGGAACTGTTTTCCCGGCAAATGAACATTTCAGAAGCTTAAATTCAGGTAACTGGAATTCAATTTCGTCATGGCAAATGTCAACCAACGGCGGCGGAACCTGGTTTGCTGCAACAAGTACGCCTACGGATACAAGCGGTCCGATTGCCGTGAGAAGTCCGAATACCATCACTGTAACTGTAAATGTAAATGCTAATCAGCTGACTGTTGAGAATGGAGGTACTCTTTCTATTAATAATGGAATTACTCTCAGCATTCTCGCCGCAGGAGGAACAGAACTTATAATAAACGGAGGGGGCACAATTTCAGGTCTGGGAACAATTAAAACAATTGGAAATTTATCGGTACTTGTAAGAAATACCTCAAATTTTAATGCTGCCTTCAGAGTTACTTCGGGAACTGTCACCTCATATAATGACCAGGCTTCTAATACTTCAAATTACTATGGTACCATGACATTGGATACGGGTGCAACATTAACAACACCGGGCGGAGGGTATTATACCAGAGCTTATGCAAATGTAATTAATAACGGAACAATTGTCGGAAACGGGTTCATTATGAGAGGCAGCTCATTAACAAACAATAATAATATTTCACCTTCAAATCTTGATTTTGATTCGACTACCTCATTGTCAGGTTCAGGCAGTTATTCTGCTTCAAGTATTACTGTTAATGCGTCCGGAAATGTTTCACTGGCAAACAATATAACATTTTCTCCTTCAAGTTTTTTAGTAGCCAACGGAGGAATATTTAACCCGAATACCAGAACATTCACAATAAACAGTGGAACATTTTATTTAAATACAGGAGGTACGACATCTAATTCCGGAATATTTCAGACACAGGGTAATGTAAGTGTGGTAATCAGAAACGGATCAAACTTCAGAACTCCCTTCAGAGTTGCAAGCGGTATAGCTACTTCATACAATGATCAGTCTCCGCACTTTTCAATTTATTTCAATACCCTGACTGTTAATGCATCCTCTGTACTAACTACTCCGGGAGGAGGATATACAAACTTAGTTTATGGCAATGTTACTAATAACGGGACAATAGGCGGAAATAAATTCACGATGAATGGCAGTTCTCTCACTAATTCAGCCGGCGCTAACATTGCTCCTTCAGAACTTGAATTTGATTCTGTCACTACAATTTTCGGTGCCGGTACTTTTACAGGATCCGTAATTGTAATAAGTTCGACGGGAAATGTTACACTTGGAAACAATGTATCATTTTCACCTTCTTCAAATTTTCAGGTAGCCGGAGGCGGAGTATTTAATCCTAATACAAGAACATTTACACTAAAAACCGGGGCTTTCTATTTAAATAATAATGGAACAGTTTTTAATTCCGGATTATTTCAAACACAGGGAAACGTCAGCGTAATTTTAAGAAACGGTTCAATCTTTAATGCTCCCTTTAAAGTTGATTCGGGAACTACTCAATCCTATAATGATCAGTCACCGCATGTATCTAACTACTATAGCCAGGTGACCGTGGATCCCGGATCAGTCATGACAACACCGGGAGGAGGATACACTAATCAGGTTAATGGAAATGTAACCAATAACGGGACGATTGCCGGAAATGCTTTCACTATGAGCGGCGATGTTTTTATAAATAACGGAACAGTATCACCTTCATACTTTTATTTCGATACGACAATATCTTTGGGGGGTACCGGTATATGGAATTCCACTTACACTTACATAACCGGATCAGGTTATTTAAATATTGCTAATACACTCTCTTTCGGTGCTACCAATACAGTAAATCTTACAATTCTTGCCTCCGGAGTCTTAAATCCGAATTCTTATGATGTTGTTTTTAACGGAACAACTTCAACAGTAAATTTTGAAATTCAAAATAACGCTGCCACAATAAATAGCGGACGGATTCAAACAAAAGGGAACGTGACATTAAATATAAGAAACGGCAGTAATTTCAATACACCATTTAATATTGCAACGGGAACATCAACGATTTCTAACACGGATCCCCCGCATGAATCAGTATTTAACAGAATAGTTACAATTGATACCGGATCAGTTTTCACGACACCCGGCGGAGGATATACATGCACCGTTAACGATACTGTAATTAACAACGGGACATTGACCGGACCAAATACTTTTAAATTTATGGGTTTAACATTTATTAATAACGGAATTGTCAGCTTTAGTGCTTTTCATTTTGCATCAACAATATTTGCTCCAACGTCATTTCATAACTTGTCCGGAACGGGAAGCTTTACTACTTCCAACTGTCAGATCAATGAAGGAGCTAATTTAAAATTGTTATCAGACCATCAATTCAGTTATTTATCCGTTAATGCCGCTTCAACTCTTGATATTACTTCAAGAAATCTGAAATTAAACGGTAGTGGAACTTCAATTGCAGTCAGCGGAAATATTATTACTAATGGAAGTACCATAGAATATAACGGAACATCAGCACAGAATTTTCCACAAGACAACATATCTTACGAGAATGTTAAATTTAACAATCCTGCCGGTGTAAATCTTGTGGATAATGTTTCATTACCGGCATTAATTCAGATTACTAGCGGAGATCTTAATTTAAACGGAAAAATTCTGACTTTACTGGAAAATGCAACACTATCGGAAACCCCGGGAAATACTATTACCGGGAATTCAGGATTCATTGTAATGACAAGAAATTTGAACGCACCGAATAATCTTAATGTAGGCGGTCTTGGTGCTCAAATTACTACATTATCTAATTTAGGTCTGACTGAAATAAAAAGAGGGGCAAATGTTCAGACTCTGCCGTTAGGTAATCAGGCAATAAGAAGATGGTATTCCATAAAACCATTTAATAATTCAAACTTAAATGCAACACTGGTTTTCAATTATGACACAACTGAATTAAATGGAAATGATGAATCTAAATTGACTTTGTTCAGGTCTACAAATGCAGGTGTAAATTATGTCTCCTACGGAGGAACTGTAAACATTGCTTTAAATCAGGTTACTCAAAACAACATAAGTTCATTTGCAAGATTTACAGTTGGAAGTACAGTGGGTATCTCCTTAATAATGGAAGGATTTTATAATTTACCTGCTAACAAACTTAATATGAGTGACACTGTCAGGGCTTATCTGAGAAATACCGTTCCTCCTTATTCAATTGCTGATTCTGCAAAAGCAATACTTGACTCATTGACATTCCGAGCTCCGTTTCAATTTTCACATGCTGGCTCGGGTACATATTACATTCATCTTAAACACAGAAACTCTCTTGAGACCTGGAGTAAAAACGGAGTAGCGTATACTCAGGATTCCATAATAAATTACGATTTTACTTTTGCAGCTTCACAGGCTTATGGGAACAATATGGTCCTGAAAGGAACTAATTACTGTTTGTACAGCGGTGATGTGACTCAGGACGGATCTATTGACCTGAATGATGTAATACAAATTAATAACAACGCAACAAACTTTGCCACAGGTTATGTAGTAACTGATGCAAACGGAAATTCAATAGTAGATCTGACTGATGTTTTAATAGCATATAATAATTCAATTAATTTTGTGTCAAGGAAGACGCCGCTGAATCCGTAAATTTGCAGTTAGCAGTTAGCAGTTAACAGTTAACACTTGCTGTTACAAAGCGCTGGGATATTACTTTCGTAATTGCTGAGTCTCCTGCATATAAACTTCTGAATACAGATTAATCTATTGCGGGGGCTCAGCGGTGATGATGTCTTTAAGAATTTTTATTATTCCTTCTGTATGATACCAAACTGATCTCTCTAACGATGGAACCTTGGGTTCAATATTCTTTTGGCGGGAATCCAATCATTCTTGATTGAAAAGAAAATAAGGTTAAAAAAAAAATAAGGTTTATTTTATTTTGACCTGCACATTAGAATTATATTTGGAAAATTTTTTAAAACGTTTTGGACGGATGTGAATACGACTAGTGAATTACTCATATTTTACACTTGCAATTTGTTTTTAATTATCGTAGTTCTGCATAAATAAAATAGCAGGGAGAAACATTATGAAAAGATTACTACACTTCGTACTTTTTCATCATAGCCACAACTATATACATTTCTTAATCTTAGGTCCGTATTGTTTAATTGCAAAAGCTGTTTCAGAAAATTTTTGTTAAAAAAAAATTATATACAAACATCAGCTGAACATATAAGAAACAATTTGCGATAAGCTACAAATATAAAGAACAAAAGAACATCTCACGACCTGATTAATTTATTTTCATTCCCCGGTAATAAAAGAAATAAATTAATAAAAATAATTTTTTTAATTTAATACCAAGAAAATGGGCAAATTAGATTTACCTTCTAAGCTGTTTGCTAAACACGTTCAATTTATGAACCAATTATTTTCAACTTATAAGTTTACAAACGCAAATAGGATCGTACCTATTGCTGCAGTAATTTGTTTGCTCTGGATTGTTGCGTCGGGTTCTTTCATTCTTCAGAAAAATGCTGAAACACCGAGTCCTTCAATTGAAGCTGAGCAAAATAAATTTAGTACAAATAGTCAGATTGACAATTCAAACAGTAATGTTGTTCCACAATGTACAATGAGCAATGAATAACCCTCCCCTTTGCTTTTTTGAATGTGTCTCAAAACCTCTTATTTACCACCAAGTCACGAAGACACAAAGAAAAATGTTTTGAAAATAGAAGTCTTTGTGCCTTTGTGTCTTTGTGGTAAAAATGTTTTCTTATCCTTGAGACACCCTCTTTTAAAGGGGAGGGGAAGGGGGGGTTAAACAAGAAGATTGAAGAATAAAAATTATTTGTTCGACAAACTTTAGTTGCCCTTTCAAAAGCTCAGTTTTGGAATATTCATCATCTCCTCTTTCCCAAGCCCCAGCTTGGGAAAGTTTGAAGAGTTGAATTTCAGATAAAAGAAAGCATATCCTGGATAAGGCAAAGAAGCAAATAAAAAATATTTAAGTGTTATCTGCAAGCGCCGGCGAATGGTACGAGCAATAAATACAGTGGACAAATAGTAAAAAACAAACATACAAACCAACATGAACAATTCAAACAATCTCTCAACAGTACTTGTAGCAGGTGCTACAGGGTTTTTAGGCAGTGAAATTTGTCATCAACTAATTCTTAAAAAGAAGAACGTCAAAGGTTTGGTACGTGCAACATCAGATGCAAATAAAGTAGCTAATCTAAAAGCATCAGGTGTTGAAATAATTGAAGGAGATTTGAAAAATAAGATTTCATTGGAACAAGCTTTGCATGGTGTTTCAGCAGTCATTTCAACCGTTTCTTCAACCATCTCGAGACAGGAAGGAGATTCCATTCAATCAGTAGATGAAGAAGGACAAATTAACCTGATCGATGCAGCTATAACTGCAGGTGTAAAACAAATGATATATGTATCAGTTTGTGAATTAGGCGAAAGCCCTCTGCAAACTTCTAAGAGAAAAGTAGAAAAACATCTTGTAGAAAGCGGTTTGAATTATACTATTTTACGACCTACCTATTTTATGGAAGTATGGCTAAGTCCTGTACTGGGCTTTGATTATCCCAATGCCAAAGCTACCATTTATGGAGAGGGGAATAACAAGATATCCTGGATATCCATTAAAGACGTAGCATTGTTTGCCACAGCCGCATTAGATAATCCAAATGCTGCAAATAAAATTATTGGACTGGGAGGACCGGAGGCGTTAAGTCCGCTTGAAGTAGTAAATATTTTTGAGACAGTCAAAGGAACAAAGTTCGACCTTCAGTATGTACCGGAAGAAGCATTAAAAGCACAAAGAGACGCAGCGCAGGATCCTTTGAGCGAAACTTTTGCCACTTTAATGTTAGGAGTAGTGAACGGAAGTGAAATTGATATGAAAAGCACGCTTGATAATTTTCCCATTCAACTGACTTCTGTAGTTGATTATGCACAGGGTAAGTGATAGAGATTTATTTGATTGGCATAGACCAAATCATAAGGCTATGGTGGTAACATTGTATTGGCAAAAAGCCGGGCTGACGGAAGCCGTGTTGCTTCATTTGAAATGCAATGCAGCAGTGGTTCGGGCATGACAAGCAAAAAATTCCGGCCTTTTAACCGTGGGCAGATTGAGCAATCTTAAATTATTTGTTCCACAAATAAAGAGTTTTTTGAAATCGAAAATAAAATCTAAGAAGCTTGGAATTATAGAGATTTCTTTATGAATTAATTTTCAAGGTGAACCTTCATATGATAATATTATCTTGGGAAGACATAGAAAAAATAACGGATGAACTTACTGAAAAAATTAAGGTAGGTAATTTCAAACCTGATTATCTTATTGGGATAACTGCGGGAGGACTAATCCCCTTATTTTTTCTAGCAAAAAAGTTGAAGGTAGATAATATCTTTACAATCTCAATTGCAAAAAATAATAAAAGGATCGCAGAAGATCTTTTGCCCGATATAAATCTGAAAGATAAAAATATTCTCCTTATTGATGAAATTACAGAATCAGGAAATTCTCTAAGACAAGCCAAAGAATTCCTAAGAAATAAATATTCTGATAGTGAGATTAAAACCGCAACACTTGGAATTAATAAAGATAAATGTAAATTCTTTCCTGATTTCCACATAGTAATTCAACAAAGAGAGTGGATTGTTTTTCCTTGGGAGAAAGATGAGGATTGGGTTAAGAAAGATTTACCATATTCTTAACGCCCGAATTCTGAATTAGACATAACATGGACCTTAGCGAATGTGGAGGAATTAACGGACTATTGCCTGAATCCTCAACATCCTGTTGGTAAACATAAAGACAAAAGTTTTTAAACCCAAATTGTTCATTAGAAATCTTGAAAATGCTGCAAACCGAAAGTACGCAAAGGATTTCGCAACGTGCGTAAAGAATTTTTTCTTACATTCTATTTTATTAGCAATTGCTTTGTGTCTTTGTGACTTCGTGGTAAATTAAATGTTCTAATGAAAAATCTGGGTTAAAATTAGATGGGGAATAACCTCTGTGGATTCAGCAGAGCTAATGGATTTGTTATTGGAGGCTGTCAAAACCATTGAAGCTAATGAATCCAATTATGATGATTATGGGAAAAGATTTTATATAGATTTTGAAATTGAAAGACAAAATCACTCGGCTAAGGTAAGAAGCATTTGGATTATAAGGACCAATGAAGATTTTCCGAGATTCATTACTTGTTATGTTAAAAACTAAAAATTATTCTAATGAATACTAAATTTAAATTACTGGATGTTGTTGCGCTATTAAAAGATAGAGACAATTTAGTTAAAGGACAGGTAGGCACTATAGTTGAAATTTTCGATGAGGGAAACTTTGAAATCGAGTTCAGTAACACAAAAGGAGAAACAATCGCAACCTTACCTGTGAATTCCAAAGATTTGTTACTGCTGCATTATGAAGTTGAAGCAGCATAAACAACAGACTTTTGGAACGCAAAAACTGCGAAACATTTACCATTTTTATTTAATATTTACAATTGAATCACGGCTTCACCACTCCCACAAACGCATTCGAATTATTATATGTAATCAGAATATCATTCAAACCCGCAAATATTGTCACCGTACATGTCCTGCTGAATGTAACACGTTGCAAATGCAGTTGCAGCATTATAGACATTGGTTACATCATTGAGATCTACCAGACCATTCTTATCATTCTGGTCTATAGTAACTCCAAGAATAGCATTTCTATTTTTCAAGTTATGCAGTAATTTGAACCATGACTTACAAATATAAAAAGTTGAAATATGATAATAGAAAGAACTATATTGAAATCAAACCGACATTTCAGGGAATTAAAGCGGCTAAAGATGAATTGATCGAAAAAGCATTAGAGATAATAAACGGCTAGTGATATGTCAAACGTGAAACGTCAAATGTCAAACGCCAAAAATTTAATTTTTAATACAATAAATGCATCTTTTCACGTTTCACTTTTGACATTTGACGTTTGACATGACACTAGTATAAAAATTACGAATTGGAATGTCACATGTCAATATGACTGTCGTTATCTGTCTGACAAATGACATCTGATTTTAGAACCAGAAATAAAAAATATGAAATTCAAATTTTAAATTCATTTTATTCCAAATCCGGAAATTATGGAATAACCTTCGCCACAAATGCACTCGCATTATTATTTGTCAGTATCAGGTCAGCCAGGTCGGTTATATTGTCTCCGTTCATATCCGACGGAACATAACCGGTAGTAAATGAACCTGCTGCATTGAAAACATTAACAACATCCGTGAGATCTACAAACCCGTTCTGATTCTCATCACCGTTGTAGATGCCGTATTTTTGTGGCGTTGCGTTTATCTGTAGCAAATTATTTCCAAACGCCTGCGTATTTGCGCTTGTAAAATTATATGTCATCTGAGATGACGTGAATGCCTGAGCTGTGTTGCTCCAAGTCTCTATTGAGTTTCTGTGTCTTAAATCCAAATAATAATTCACACCGTTTAGAGCATTTGCAAAATTAAATACACCCTGTCCTGATGAATTGACCACTGTCTTTGAGGAATCAATTACAGTATAAGGTGATGAACTGTTTCTTAAATATGTCCATACTGTATCCGGTACCATTGCATCTGATCCTGAATCATAAAATCCCTGAATGAGCATTGTAAGATTCAGTGTCCTGATAGTGAAAGGAATTTCTTTCGGTTTAAAACCTCCGAAAGATACAGGGAAGTTATTCTGATAGTATTTCCACGGACCGAACTTCTGATAGGGGTTGGATACCAGGTCATACTGAATTCTTGCTCTCCATTTATATTCTAAGTAATTTGTCGGAATTCCGGATACATCTATACTTAACTGTGTTCCTGAAGTTCCAAGCTCTGTGAATGTACCTTCTCCAGATGATGTTAAACTGTTTGTTCCACTGAACGGATTTCCATTTGCTTTATATTCATAAACAATTTTTCCTTTTGCTTTCCCATAAGAACTTTTGCCATAAATATTAAATTTAACCTGTCCGTTAGTTCCGGTATAACTTCCGGCATATACAATATTATTTGTACCGGTTTTATATTGCTGAATATCTGCTTTTTTTCCTGTTCTCCCGTTTCCAAAATATGTAAAAATTCTGCCTTCTTCCGGTTGTCCATTGTCATACAAAGATGCTCCAATAATTATATCACTAAATCCATCTCCATTGACATCTCCAGCTGAAGATACGCTTTGACCGAAATAAGCGCTTGTTTGATTACCTTCGGCAGACCAATTCTGATTGACAGGTAATCCCGCAGATGATCCATACATAGCAAAAACCCTGCCTTCATCAGTCTGACCATTATCATAATTTTTTATTGATATTAATACATCACTGTATCCGTCACTGTTTACATCACCGGCAGAAGATACACTCCAACCCATATACGCATTTACCTGATTACTTTCGTAAGTACGGTTTGGAGTAGATAATAATCCGGAAGTTGATCCATGAAATACGTATGTGCGGCCTTCCCCGATTTGACCATTGTTATAATACCTGGCACCGATGATCACATCGCCAAATCCGTCGCCGTTTACATCACCGGCAGAAGAAACACTCCACCCGAAATAAGAGTTTACAACATTTGTTTCATAAGTCCAGTCTGCTGCAGCCGGTAATCCGGAAGAAGAACCGTGAAATACAAATGTTCTACCCTCAGCAACCTGTCCGTTTGAGAATGTATATGCTCCTATAACTATATCACTGAAACCGTCACCGTTTACGTCACCGGCGGAAGAAGTGCTTATCCCTAAATTAGCGTTTGAATTATTTGATTCATAAGTCCAGGCTGGAGTTGATAAAAGCCCTGAAGCTGATCCGTAATAAAGGTACGTTCTTCCCTCGTCAAACTGACCATTTGCATATTTATTTTCACCTATGAGAATATCTCCGTATCCGTCTCCATTGACATCACCTGCGGATGAAACATTATTGCCGAAAAGTGATTTATTTGTCTGAGACCCTGTAGCGGACCAGCCGGCAGTGTTCGAAAGTCCAGCAGCCGAGCCGTAGTAAACAAATACTTTTCCGTAAGTATTCGAAGGTGAATTTTTGAATAAAGGAGCTCCGACAATCACATCACTGAATCCATCACCATTTACATCACCTGCTCCGGCTACACAAGTTCCGAATAATGCGCTGTCAAGATCAGCTTCAGCAGTCCAGCTAGCGGTTGCTGAAATACCCGATGAAGAACCATTATAAACATACACTTTTCCCTCGTCTGTTTCTCCATTGTCACAGAATGGTGCTCCTGCAATTACATCACAATAACCATCCCCGTTTATATCTCCTGCAGCAGAAACAGAATATCCAATCTGTGCACTGTCCTGATCTGATTCTCTTGAATTACCGATAGAAGTAGATAAACCGTCTGCTGATCCGTGATAAACAAAAGTTTTTCCTTCATCTGTTTGACCTGCATCATACCAATGTGACCCGACAATTACATCACTGTAGCCGTCTCCATTTACATCTCCTGCTGAGGCAACACAATTTCCAAACAAAGCTGTCTCTTGATTTCCATAGGTTGTCCAGTATGGAGCTGATGACATTCCTGCGGAGGATCCCAAAAAAACAATAGCCATTCCTTCATTTGTAATATTATTATCGAAGCCGTAAGCTCCGGCTATAATATCACTGTATCCATCACCATTTACATCCCCGGCACATGAAACGCTGTTGCCCAAATTAGCCTGAAATTGATTAGATGAATATGCCCAGTTTAATGTGTTAAGTCCTGAAATTGAACCATAAAATACAATCACTTTGCCAACGTAGTAGTCAGTTGGTGAATGGAACAGATAATGACCTATTATTAGATCAGAGTATCCGTCACCATTTACATCCCCGGCTGTTGAAACACTATTTCCATATTGAGTTCCAATTTGATTCCCTTCTGTGCTCCAGTTAACTGAGCTGGATAACCCGGTTAAAGAGCCGTAGTAAACAAAGACTTTTCCTTCATCTGTTTGCCCATTATCAAAGAAAGGTGCACCAATGATAACATCACTAAATCCGTCTCCATTCACATCACCTGCGGTCGAAACTGATGATCCAAAATATGAATTAGTCTGATTACCTTCGGAAATCCAATTTGCTGAATCAGGTAAGCCGGCAGATGATCCAAGATAAACATAGGCTCTGCCTTCGTCTATTTCACCGTTATTATACTTGTAAGATCCTATAATAATATCATTATATCCATCTCCGTTCACATCACCTGCAGTAGAAACGCTGCAGCCGAAATATGCACTATCCTGCTGACCCTCCATAGACCATGCAGGAGTAGGGCTTAATCCGGTTGATGAACCATAGTAAACAAAAACTTTTCCCTCATCTTCATTACCTCCGTCAAACCCCAGTGCACCTACTATAACATCGCTGTATCCGTCTCCGTTTACATCACCTGCTGTTGAAACACTGTTTCCAAAATGTGCATAAGGCTGATTTACCTGCGCTGTCCATCCTGCTGTAGTAGATAAACCGTTTGAAGATCCATAAAATAAATATGCTCTTCCTAAATCGGTTAAAACATTATCATAATTATAAGCACCAACAATTACATCACTATATCCATCCCCGTTCACATCTCCTGCTGTAGCAACACTCCACCCGAAAAGTGCATTTCCCTGATTACTTTCTGCTGTCCAATTCGCTGTGGAAGAAAGAGGATCTACCGTAACAGGATAAACTGCGTCTTCGTCATTTACCACAATGCTGAATAATTTGGGACTTGTTTTAATTTGGGATTTGGAATTTCGGATTTGGGATTTTCGATTTTCTATTTGTAATTTGTAATTTGTAATTTGTAATTTCTCTGTCTTTTCAAAGTATGCCTTTAGTTCTCGACCATTGGCGTCCCAGACTTTCAGCGACGAGTAATTCATTTTTTCATCTCCTTTTTTATCTTGAAATTTTACCTCATTCGCTCCGACTTTCATTTTAAGTTTTGTGTCTGCACTAATATTTAACCTCAGCTTTCCTTCTCCCAAAGGCTTTACCTTTACAATAAAATCCTGACGCATACCTTCCTCAGTGTTAGTGTAATCTATTCTTATATTTTCATCTTCGATCGAAGCCTTATTGCCTGAGGCTTTTAGCTCTCTGTTGAACATTGAACTCATATCATTGTTAATTGATTTATTGTCTGTCCTGCCGAGGTCCCGCAATCGAAAGTCAATACTCCATTCATCTGATACATTTGATAATCTTTTCCCTTCTGATGTCACGCGTTTTACTTCCCGCGTGTGAGCAGTGAATCCATCTTTATGATATATGAAACGAAGGTTGTTTGAACTGTTTGGTGACTGGTAAGTCCCAAGTTCATCCGAATAGCTGATATTGTATTCGTCCCTCTTTAGTTTTTCTATTAATCTGCCGCTTTCATCTTTTACATTTCCCGGTTCAGAATTATATAAAGCGGATCCGGCATGCAAACCCTTTGAATTTGAATTAACAACTTCCCTGAATCCCGGAGGATCAGGACAATACAATTTTACACTGGAATTAATAGATTCAATAGATCCAATCCGGCTTTCAGTGAATTGCTTTTTTATGTCCAAAGAATTTATTGACACAAGAAACAAAATAAACATTGCAGCATTCAGTGTCAGGTTTTTTAAAGTAATCAGATCTTTCATTTTGGTTTTAGTTAATGTTAAAAAATATGGATTTAAAAAAACTTATTGAACTTTAATAAACTAACTTAACTCTTTCTCTAAAGCAGCTAAAATCTCATCTAACTTTTCTTTATCATCTGCTCTTGAATACTTTTCGGCCATTGCTGATAATGTTATTAGTCTTACCATTACCGAGCTTGATTCTGTTTTTACTTTCTTCTTAATGATCTTATTGATGGTATTCATTTTACATTTTGCATTTTCACAGTTCATCATGTTTAAAAAAATTTAGTAGAGTAAACTACGTTTTCCTGTTTGATATTGCAAAGAAAGTTTTTCGGGTTTCTAACAGTTTTAGGATATCGATATCAGCAGATTTATCAAAATCTGTGCTTAAAATACACTTTCTAATGGAAAAATTTCTAACGATATTTTGCCGGAAAATTTCTAACCTTACGGACTCAAAATGAATGATTCCAAATTAATTGCGATGCTGAAGACTTTTTCAGCTTCAGAGCTGAAAGAGTTTGATGCATTTCTCCTCTCTCCGTATTTCAGCATTGGAAGAGACCTGACTGAATTCTTTAACTGCCTGAAACAATTTCATCCCGGATTTGACAATCCTAAATTTACACCGGATAAATTATACAAAAAACTCTTTCCTCAGAAAAAATTTGACCCGAAAATTTCCACCGCTAATTTATATACACTTTCTTCAGAACTTTATAAACTGTGCAAGGAATATCTGATCCAGTCGGGATTTAATGAAGATGAACACAGAAGAAAGTTTTACCTGCTGAATAAGCTCAGGGAAAAAAAACTTTATAAGGAATTTGACAGGGAATTTAAAGATCTGGAATTTGACAAAGAGTACAGCAACAAAGGAGGTGCAAATGATTTTTTCAATAAATATTACCTTACTCACAGCTTTCTCGAATATTGTGTGGAATCCGGAAAACCCCGTGAAGCTTTTGAATCTATATTCAGCCTCGGTGATTATTCAGCTCTCGCCGCTTTGAATTTCGGATACAGAAATCCTGATCTGCAAAATTCGGCTAAAAATTATAAACTGGAAGATCATTACAATTTTATAGATAACATGATTGAAAATCTCGATTCGGATAAAATGCTGGAAAACATGAAGGAGAATAATGACAGGTTCTATCCTTATGTTGCAATAAATTACGGAATTTTCCTGATGTCAAAGAATCCAAAAAAAGAAGAATACTACTACAGTTTAAAAACTTTAATAATTGAAAATTTAACTCTCTTTGGAAAATCCGAACAATATATTTTATTCAGCATTCTCTGTTCTTATTGTGTGCAGAGAGTTAAGGAATGCAGTTCAGAAATTTTTCTAAATGAAGAATTCGTGCTGATTAAGATGATATTTGAGCTGGATATTTATAAATATAATAAGAAAGATAAGATCAATATTGTCCGGTTCAGAAACATTGTTCGCTCTGCGTATTTTGTAAATGAAATTGCGTGGCTGGAGAACTTTGCGGAAAACTATTTAAACGAACTGGAATCTGTTCATTTAGATAACATGAGACACTATTGCAATACTTACATTTGCATGGGGAAGGGGAACTATGAAAAAGCTCTTGAAAGTATTATACAAATAAAATTCGATCTTTCCACTTTTAAGGTGGAATTAAAACATATTATGATAATAATTTTCTATGAACTTGATTACACTGAGCAGGCATTTGCAATGATAGATACTACAAAGCACTACTTAAAATCAAACAAGAATCCGGATGATTTAAGCAAACAGGAAAAAGTTTTTTTAAAATATATAACTGCGCTTTTAAAAATTAAAAATTCAGTCAATAAAAAAGATTTAAATCTATTAGAGGACAATCTTAAAAAAGAAACCTATATGTCTTCTCAAAAATGGCTTCTCGAAAAGATCGATGAATTGAAAAAATAAAAGCCGGGGATTACAATAGATTGGTAATTTCAAAGAGTGATATCCACTGAAAACAAGTGAAAGTGATATAGTAAAAAGGTATTGGAATTAGGTTGCGGCTTTCTGACAATCATGTTAATCAATTATTATATTCATACTGTCGCAGAGTTCCCCGCCTATGTAAATTACAACATAATTTTCTAAATATATAAAGTGGCGGGGTAACATTGAGATCTACCAGACCATTGTGATCATTCTGGTCTTTAGTAACTCCCAAAATAGAATTTCTATTTTTCCTGTTATGCAGTAATTTGAACCACGACTTACAAATATAAAAAGTTGAAACATGATAATAGAAAGGACTAAAATGAAGTTGTAATCAGAATTCCGGCAAACATTGATACAGATGATTTACAGGATTTTGTCAACTATATACGATATAAAGAATTAACTTCAAAATTCAAAGTGCGGCAAAAAGAAGTTAATGACATAGTTTCTGATGTTAAGAAAGACTTGAGTAATAAGTAAACCGTTAAAGTTCACCATGATTAAAAAAATTTTTAAATCTGTAAATTAATAATATGAAACTTCAAAAGAACATTAAAGCAGTAATTGTCAACGGAGATGAAAGCGGTTTTGTGGCTGAATGTCTTGAAATACCGGTGGTAACACAAGGTCAGACTCTGGATGAAGTTACCTATAATCTGAAAGAAGCCGTTGAACTTTTCCTTGACGGAGAAGATCCAAAAGAATTCGGTCTGGATGAAAAACCGAGTCTTATGATAACATTTGAGCTTGAACCTGAATTTGCCTAAACTTAAGAAGCTCTCCGGAAAAGAGGTCATTTCAATTCTAAATCAATTCGGATTTGAAGTCATAAATCAGAGAGGAAGTTACATCAAACTCCGAAGAACCAAAGATAATCTCAAACAAACATTATTGATTCCAAACCATAAAGAAATTGATACCGGCACTTTAAGAACGATTGTAAGACAGGCAGGAAAGTACATTCCAATGGAAGACTTACTAAACATTTTTATTCGTAACCGAAGAACAGGCGATAGGTTAAACACGTCTCGTTCCAAAGTCTCTGAGTTTGTGAAAATTATAATTCACAAATTGCTTTCCCTAGGTGTGGGCTTGGGAACGAGTGAAAAGAAATATCGGATTTCATATTTTACAAAAATACATTTTTAAGTAGTATGGTATTTAGTATTTTGCTTTTGGAAAGTTAACAACATAGATTTTTAAAATTCTAATTTAGAAAAACATAATGGTTACTATTATAAGAAAAATTAAGCGAAACGGCAGAAAGAAGATTACAATTGACTTGCCTGCAGATTTCATAGCTGAGAACATTGAAGTGATAATTAAAGCTGACGAGAAAGATGAACTGAAAAACAATTCTAAAATTAAAAAAAATTTGGCTGAAGTGGCTTTTGATTATTACAAAGATTTCCGTGTTGATTTGAGTAATTATAAATTTGACAGGGATGAATTACACGACAGATGATAAAGTTTTCTTTGATTCGAATATATTGATTTATCTTGTGGATAACGATCTTGAAAAGAAACAGAAAACAAGTTCGCTGTTGCTTGATGAAAAAAGTTATATTAGCACACAAGTTATAAACGAGAATGTGAACATATGTCTGAAAAAATTAAAGTTAACTAAAGATCAAACATTTACTCATGGAAGATTTTTAATTGAAAATTTTAATTTAGTATTGATTGATAAGGAAACAATATATCAAGCTTTTGAAATTATGAATAAATATTTGTACAGCTATTGGGACTGTTTAATTATTTCAGCAGCGATTAAATGTAATTCGACAATTCTGTATTCCGAAGACATGCAAAATAAACAAATGATAGAGGGTAAATTAAAAATTGTTAATCCGTATATAAATTAGTTTGCACATCCTTGGAAAAGCATATGATGCAGTAGAATCAATGCGGCAGATCCGGGAAAAATTGAATAAAGAGTATTCAAAAGACCCGGGTTTAAGAAAAAAGCGGTTGCAGAAGATCCATCGTGAGTATGGTATTGTTAAACAAAATCAGGAATTACAGAAAATTTCAGAAGAGATAAAACCTAATTCATATCTAAATAAAAAACATCAGAAAAGTAAACCTGACGGAAGGAAGAATTAATGCTATTGAAACTTAAATGAACATTAAAGAGAAGTGTTATAGTCGCGAACTTTGTTGTTGGTCACCGTAAAGTTTGCTATTAAGATATTGAGATTATAAAATGGTTTTCGAAGCAAACTTTACGGAAGACCAACGGCGGCGAGATAAAAAATTAAACATGGAAGTAGTAAAAAAACAACCAAAGGCATTTGTTTCTTATTCTTGGCAACCAGATGAGAATAAAGAAAAAGTAAAAAATATAGTTGATCGATTACGGGATCACGGTATTGATGCAATACTTGATATATATAAGCTGAATGTAGGCCACGATAAAAACGCATACATGGAAAGAATGGTAACTGATACGACGATTGATAAAGTATTAGTCTTTTCAAATAAGATTTATACAGAAAAAGCAAATGAAAAAAAAGGTGGTGTAGGAACAGAAACTATTATTATTTCAAAAGAAGTATATGAAAGTGTTACACAAGATAAATTTATTCCAATCCTAATGGAAAGGGATGAAGATGGGAAAGAATATTTTCCCGCCTTTATAAACTCTCGAATATATATTGATTTCAGTGATAATGAAATCTTTGAAGACGAATATGAAAAATTAGTTAAAATTATTTACGGTAAGCCAATTGACAAGGAACCAGCTTTAGGTAAAGCCCCATCATTTGTTACTGAAGAAAATCCCTTTAAGTTGAGAGTACATCGGAAGCTTGATAGATTTAAAAAAGCTGTAATTGAAGGTAAAGATAATGTTCAGGTTTTGATAGAGGATTACTTTGAAATCTTTATTGAAGACTTAAGTAACATTAAGATAGAAGATTATACCACTCAAGATAAACCATTCGATCAAAGTGTTTACGAAGCCATTGTAGCTACCAAGCCTTTAAGAGATAACTTTCTTGATTTTTTTGAAGTAATTATTAAATTAAACGAAGATAACTATAAAGAATTACTTCATAATCATATCTCATCTTGGAATGAGTTAATTACTTTGGAAGGAAGGTGCACTCACCATTATAAATTCTTTTTCAAAGAACTCTTCCAATATATAGTCACTATTTCTTTATCCAAAGAAAAATTTATTTTGATTTCTTACCTCGTTAACATGCCTTATTGGATAAATAGAGGTTCTAATTACAATGTCACTAACTTTACTTTTGTATATGCTAACTTAGAGATTCTAGATAAGGATAGGAACCAAAGATTAAATGAAAATCGATTATCTGTTGCAACCGACATTTTAGTTAAAAGAATAGATTATAAAAAAATCAATTTAGATACTATGCGTGAAACAGATCTTCTTTTATTTTTTTTGCACAAACTAACACATAAATTAAAAATTCACAGTTTTTGGTTTCCATATTTATCAATGTATGGAGGTGATGAATGTATTAGCTATATGCGAAGAGCAGAATCAAAAATATTTTTTGAAAAAATTAAAATAATATTTAATGTAGAAACCAGGGAAGAATTATTAACAAAAATAAATTCGATTCCCAGAAGAGATTCTCCATATCAATATGGGTATGAAATTAGTAGCATAGAGGTTGGTTTGAATATTAATAAATTAGCTAATTATTAAATTATTAAATGATCTACTCAAGGAACCTGTTTTTAGCCGCTGTTGGTGTTCCAAAAAGTTTGCAGAGATAAATAACTTCAATGATAGGTAACATTGAACCCAAACTTTCGGGTCACCAATAGCAAAGCGTGATTTAGCCGGATTGTCGTTGGTGACCAAAAGTTTGCGTTTAACTTATTAAAAATCTATACGTTTGTTCGTGTTGCAAACTTTTGGAACACCAACGACGGCGGCAAAAAGGAGTTGGTTTGATATCAACTTCATTTTGATTTTTTGTTGACTCAGAGTTACTCCGCAAAGTAAATGTTCAAAGTTATTTTATAATCTGGTTCTCAGGGAACTCTGCGTCCGCTAAATCTCATTGCTCAACTCAGAGTCCTCCCGCTGAAATTTTTTCGGTACTTGATAATATAGATTGGGAGTGACTCTGCAAAGACAAAATTTTTTTACATTACGGATACTTCCAAAAGGCTGAGCTTGCAGAATCTGCCAGGATCTTTGTTTCCCCTGAATAAATATTATAAACTCTAACTTCCAAATCATCATAAATGGAATATGATATAACTTTACTATCGGGAGACCATCTGGGAGAATTTTCATATTTTGAATTTGTATTTGTAATATTAACCGGATCACTTCCATCCGCATTCATATAAAAAATATCCGCAGAAAACTGATTTGTTCTTTTCGAAAAACAAATTTTTGTGCCATCCGGAGACCAGCTGGGTTCACTTCCTTCAGAAATAAATTTATAATCACTTCCATCTTTGTTTATTATATAAATAGTTGGCATTACATCGCTGTGTTGAATCACGAATTTATTTCCGTCAGGTGACCAATCCAATGACTTTATGATATCAATACTGTTTGTTACTAAGGTTTTACCCGAACCATCAGTTTTTATTATATAAAAATTTTGTGAAGAGTTAAATTCAACATATGCAATATATCTTCCATCTGGAGAAAATTTAGGTACATATGCCGAAATACTGTCTGCCATCTGAAATACATTTGTTCCGTCTGAGTTTGCAACATACAAATAATATCCTGCTACAGTTGTAAATAAAACTTTATTTGCAGTTGGAGAAAGAATGAAATAGTTAGGATAAATATTATTCTGTGGAATTTCTATTTTATTGCTTCCATCAGTTTTCATAACGTAAAGCTTACTATAAATACTTGTAGAAGGCTCTTCTGCCACTGCAACTTTCCCTTTGTAGGATGTTGAAGTAATTTTCAAACTATCACATAAAAGTTTACCGTTTCTCTTGTTTATATCAATTTTGTAAGTTGCAGAATTTAGACTTTGATGCGGATGATAATACTTTTGATAAAATATTTCTCCGAAACTTATCGAACTATTATTAACAACTGTATCATCACTGCATGAAGCAATGGATAAAAGTAAGATTATCAGTACTGTAAGATTTTTTATCATTTCGGATATATTTTTTTTCCGACGCTGTTGGTGACCTAAAGTTTGCTTTTGACATTATTTGACGAATAATTTTTTCTCTTTTCCATTACAACCTGACTTTTCTGTAATCTCTCCTTCATATATTTTTTCAATTTTTCAAAACTCATATGCATTGTTTCCTTGCTTATTTGGTCTCTGATTTTCCTCATCATCTTTACTGTATCGAAATTTTTTTCTTTTTTAGTTTTCATTTATTAATAACTCCACTCTTTTGCCCTTCTTTCTAATTCACTCTCATATTTTTCCCAGTCATGAAGAATAGCCGGATCAAAGTCTGCTCCGTTTGGCCACACAATTGTAGAAATTTCCGGGTCGATATAAACACGATTGAATAATTCTAAATCTTTTAACGGCGAATACATTTCACCATATAATATTTTTTCAAAATTAATTTTCTTACTTGTACAATCATTAAATTTTAACTCAAGAGTATAAGGAGCTGAAATTTTGAATGATGAAACTTTAAAAATTAAATGATCCATTTTTTCATTTTAAAGGCTCTATCGGAAAAGGTAACCTTCCATTCTGAAGAAGATTCCAATCTTTAAGCAATTCTTCTTTATGTAATTCCGTCCATGCTTCCACAAACCGCTGTTGTCTTTTTGGAAGCGAGCCGGCTATTAATTCTATTTCTTCAATACTAAATACAGCAACTTCATCCTGATAATAAGCATGAAAATGAGGAGTATTATGTTGCACACCTGCCTCCATAAACATTCTAACAATAATTCCATAAAATCTACTAATCTCCGGCATATATCATTCCTTTCAAGCTAAGTTAAAGTAAAAGTATTAAAGATAAAATTCTAAATTACTTTACCCACTTTTTACTAACCGGCAAAAAATTATAATTACGGTCTCACCACCCCCACAAACGCATTCGAATTATTATATGTAATCAGCACATCATTCAGATCCGCAATATTGTCACCGTTCATATCCTGCTGAATGTAACCTGTCACAAATGCACTGGCTGCATTATATACATTGATCACATCAATCAGATCTACCGAACCGTCCTGGTCTTCGTCGCCACCGTAGATGGCAAAGCGGAGAGGCGATGCATCAACCTGAATCATGTTGTTTCCGAATGCCTTCGACAATGCCGAAGAAAGATCATAATTAACAGGGATAGTTTGTGAAAACGCGATGGCGTTTGCGCTCCATGTTTCAATTGAATTTCGGTGCTTTACTGCAATGTTGTAATTTCCATTCGGCGCATTGAGAAATCTGAGCTGAACAGTTCCGCTTGCTGAAACTACAGGCTTTGATTGATCCACCACTGCAAAAGGCGATGTTGAGTTTCTAAGTTCAACAGTAATAGTATCTTTCACTTGTGAATCAAAGCCTGAATTATAGAATCCTTCTATGAACATTGTAAGGTTGAGTGTCGGCCTTATGCTGATCGCTGAAGCAAGAAAAATGTAAGCCCTGCCGCCAGATGCAAAAAAGGGAGCTCCGGCAATTACGTCGGAATATCCGTCACTGTTCATATCGCCGGCTGAAGAGACTGAAGTTGCGAATTGGTTTCCTGCCGTTTCACCTGTCATTATTATATCGGCAGTGTTGTTCATGACTGCTCCGCCGAAATAGACATATGCCCTGCCGGTACTTGCAGAATATAGCATTGCACCGACAATCACATCGGAATATCCGTCACCGTTCATATCACCGGCTGATGATACTGAATTTCCGAAACGATTTATTCCCAAATCTGTCATTGTAACATCTGCAGAATTGTTCATGACTGCCCCGCCGAAATAGATATATGCTTTTCCCATATTTGTGGAATGCCGTTCTGCTCCTACAATCACATCCGAATATCCATCGCGGTTTACATCACCGGCTGAGGAAACTGATGATCCAAAATGGTGGCCTGCTGCTTCTCCTGACATTGTTACATCGGCAGAATTATTCATAACTGCCCCTCCGAAGAAGACATACGCTTTGCCGATATCTGAAGTAAAAGGATCTGCCGGTGCACCGACAATCACATCGGAGTATCCGTCGCCGTTTACATCCCCGGCTTCTGAAACTGAAAATCCGAACTTTTTATTTGCTTCACCTGTCATTGTTACGTCTACAGAATTGTCCATGCTATTCCCGCCGAAATAGATATACGCTTTGCCTACATAATCACCATTTCCTACAATCACATCCGAATATCCGTCGCCGTTCACATCACCGGCAGATGAGACTGAAGTTCCGGGTGAGCTTGGGAATTGGTCTGCAATTATTACATCGGCAACATTGTTCATGACAGCCCCGCCGAAATAAATATATGCCTTGTCGGGAATAAGCAGGGAAGGATCCTGATCTTCTCCCACAATCACATCCGAATATCCGTCGCCGTTCACATCACCGGCAGAAGAGACTGAATATCCAAAACTATTGTCGTTTGATGTACCTTTCATTATTACATCTGCAACATTATTAATAACTTCACCCCCGAAATATACATACACCCAGCCGGTATCATCATATAATCCGAATGCTGTTCCTCCTACAATCACATCTGAATATCCGTCACCATTTACATCACCTGCGGATGAGACAGAAAGTCCGAAAGAATTAGTTGTTACTTCACCTGTCAATGTCACATCAGAAATTATTTCATTACTCATGACGTAATCAAATATATAAGCCCTGCCGGTATTCGAAGAATATCCAAATGCTCCAGCCATCACTTCGGAATATCCGTCGCCGTTGACGTCTCCCGCCGATGACACTGAAAATCCAAACCGGTCGCCTGCTGCTTCGCCTGTCATTATCACATCTGCAGAATTGTTCATGACGGCGCCGCCGAAGTAGACATACGCCCTGCCTGTTTCTGAAGAATATTCATCTGCCCCGACAATCACATCGGAATATCCGTCGCCGTTTATATCACCTGCCGTAGACAATGAAAATCCGAAGGAAGTGTTTGATACTTCACCGGTCATTATCACATCTGCTGAATTGTTCATGACTGCTCCGCCGAAGAAGACATAAGCTCTGCCTGTAGTTGCAGAATATCGATCTGCTCCGGCAATCACATCATCATATCCGTCTCCGTTAACATCGCCCGCCGGGGAGACTGAAAATCCAAAACGATCTCCTGCTGTTTCACCTG
>CAYNTN010000069.1:0-24237 GCA_964399995.1 uncultured Ignavibacteriaceae bacterium | reverse complement strand
CTGTCAACATATCTGCCGTTCCATGAAAGGTCATATATCTTCGGATAATCACCGCTATAGCCTTCGATCTGTGTTATGGATTCTCCGACTATAAAAGGAAGTATCCCGTCATACAAACAAAATGCCTGATCCCTGTCGCGCGGAATAGGTTTATAAATTACTTTCCCGTCTTTCTCATAACCTGCCCAAAGCCATTGATCAGAATGCCTGTCCCAGTCTCCAATCATTAAATCAAACAGCCTCGCTTTGAGAAACTCGGCTTCATCAATCTGAACGTCATTATCTTTTTCCAGTTTTTTGTAAAACTTGTATGAGTTTATTATTTTATCTGACTCTCCGAATCCTTTTTCGCCTTCCTCACCACTCTCGGGATTTTCTTCAAGTGTACCAAGAACGTCACCGAAATCTTTTCGGTATTCACCAAGAATTTTATCATTAGGCATATAAACTACAATCGGCTCGGCATTGATAACTCCAATCTTATTCAGCATCGGAGCAACAATTATTGCTGCCAGTGGATTTGAAGTGCTTATCTGATCCTGAAATGCATCAGCTATTAATGTATTTTGCAAATCCGGATGGAGTATCCTGGTCGGATCTTTATTGATTGAACGGAATTTGTAAGTCTTTCCGTCATTACCTTTGAGCCGCAGTGATTTTGTCTGCAACCCTCCTCCGCGCTTAATTGGAGTTAAGCCGCCGGCAAATTTATTTAAATCTAGAACATCAGCTTCAAAAGGAGTTGTCCACAAATCCCTCCAGTGCTTGCCCAGAAATAATTCACCAAATCCGCTCATTTTATAACCCTCCCCGGCAACAACTTTTATTTTCTTTGAAAAGTAATTATTGGTATCAGCTGTATTTGTTTGCGATAACGACGGATGATATGCAATTAAAAAAACGATAAGTAAAAATAAATTTCTAATAATTGTCATGTCAGATTTATTTAATTTAATACACGATACTCAATACATAATACTCAATACTCAATACACAATACTATTTCTTCAATGGATATACCACAATATTTCCTCCTCCGCTTTTTCCTTCATTACTGATGTATAATGTACCGTCCGATCCAAATGTAATCCCTTCGGGTTGTGTGTGAATTTTCTTATTCAGAGTTGCCTTTCCAATATAATTCCCTTCTTTGGAAATTTCAACAATTTCATTTCCTGTTGCAGTGATCACAAAGAAACTACCGGTTAAGGGGTTTCTTTGAATACCTGACGGGTTAAAATTTTTGCTAATTTCAGATTTCTTCATCATAAACCGCGGTTGAGGATTAAATTTCATGCTGTCTAATGAAAATGAATATATTGCTTTATCACTTTCACCATCTATCCCTGAAATTCCTTTGCACGCAAGCAAAAGTGAGTTTGTTTGACTATCATAACACAATCCCTCGACATCGTTTGCGACTGTAAGGTCCGTTTTGTAAACCTTGTAGTCAACATTCTCATTGTTCTGTCCTTCAGAGAATTCATAGATTTCACCATTGCTTTGAAGGAGATAGAATTTATTGTTAGCATAAACTAAATCTTCAAAATCTTTTTTTAGAACAGGTTTACCTACTGAAAATTGCTTAACAATAGTTCCGTTGCTGTAATCAATCTGGTATATAATCCCCTTTTCATCCTGCTGACCGAACATTCTGCCCTCAGGTGTAATAGTTATTCCCGAGATCTCTTTAAGCTCTTTCGGAAGATTTATGATCCGCGGATTATCAGAGCTAAGATCATATTTTGCAAGATCGCTTTTAGCTACATCATCAGCAACTTTTTCCCTGCTCTCTTTCTTCTTACCCGAAGTATTATCATTCACCGTTTGGTTTTTAGAACAGGATGCAAATAAGAAAAATGAAACTGCTGACAGAAGTAATGCAATGAATATTTTCATAAAAAATTTTACCAATAATGATAAAAATTAATTTAATTTAATAGAGTAAAAAAATTGAAAGATCCATACGAATCTTACGAATCTTACGAATCTTACGAATCTTATATACCCAATCCGAATGTAAAATAATACCTTGCAACTTCCGGTGAGAAGGCTGCTATAAAGTTTAATACAAAAGCCTTTTCAATCTCAAGCCAGACACCTCCGCCATAGGTGCTATGCCATTGCTTTGAATCCTCTCCATTGTAAAAGACTCTTCCAATATCGCTTATTCCCGATATACCGAATACTGAAGGTAAAAATAAATTCATAGGAGCAATCTTAATTCTTAACTCTGACTGCCCGAACAATGAAGCGTCTCCCTGAAAACGCTCACGTCCAAATCCTCTGAGGGTGTTCATTCCTCCAACAGATGCCGCTTCGTAAAATACATAGTTACCTATATTATATTGTCCTCCTGCTTTTAGAATAAAAGTGATATCGGTAAAAGTTTTTGCTGTAAGGAAAGTCTTTACCTCGGAATAAAATTTGCTGAAGTCTGTTTTTAAATCAAACAAATTGGGATAGTAAGTATATTTTAATATCGAGTAGATTCCTTTTTTCGGTGATATATTATTGTCAATATTGATGAATGAAAAACCCGCTGACAAACCGATGCTGCTGATTTTTCCGAATCCATACGGTTGTGTTTCACCTATAAGATTATCTGAATTATCTTCAAGATCTGAATTTGCATATCTGTATGAACCTCCGTACAGAATATTCAGGTGTTTTGAAATTTTTGTAGTAAAATTCGGTGAAAAGATAATGTTCTGCTGTCTTGCTTTATAAAAATTTTGCTCCGCAAGATCTTCAATTCTTTCGGTTTGATTTCCGAATCCATAAAATCTATTATAGTCAAGTTCACTTGCGCTTAGAAAAAACTCAACCTTCGATTTATGAATAAGCTTATTAAAGTCACCGTAAAAACTCACTTCATAGTCTTTAGATAAAGTTGCATAAGCTCCTGTAAGCTGAAGATAGTATAAATAAGGATTTGCACGGAATCCGTGTTGTGTAAAATTTGGTCCGCCTCCGATTATCAGACCTTCATCACTGTTTAAATCTAAAATCGGAGTAAACGCCCAGAAGTTGTAACGGTCATCTATTGAAGGTTCATATTTTTTAATCGGGATGGAGGGAGCTTCGACTATATCATTGTTTAGATAAACACTGTTAACAGAATTAATTCTTGTATTCTCATCCGGATCGTAAACCTTTAATTTCATTTCCGATTTATTGCTGATCTCATCTTTGCCTTTGTCACTGATGACTCGGATTAAAATGTCATTGTCGGCTTTTCCGGTAATCTTAAGATAATCATCATTTCCAAGCAGATGTAATCTGATTTCACTTGTATATTCATTGCTGAATTTTCTTTTGTAAAACGGTTCTCCTTTTTTTTCACCTGTCTGCTTATCTCTTTTATATAATTTTATTTCAACTTCATTTTCATTTAATACATCTGCTTCGGCATACTCGCTTTTATTGCTTCCGTATACATCCACGACATCGGAATATATTTCATAAAAATCATCGGCAGCCTCAATTAATTGTCCTCTTCTGCTTTTAAGCATATCAAACAACATTTTTCCTCCAACCTTATACATCTCAGGAGGCATTTTTTTTACTGCAGTATTTAGAATATCATCAGTCATTTTCCCGGCAATATATTTTGAAACGGAATCCCAGACGGGTTTATCAAGCTGATTCAAAAAACGTCTGTCCAGATGCCTGCCTGTCCAGGTCAATTCTATGATCTGCGGTATGTCTTCACTGAAGCCGACAAGAGAATGTGCAAGCAATCCAGAAACCCAGGGAAAGAAACCGTCATATCTTCCGAATGCATAGTCCCTATCACGGGGAATCGGTTTCCATATTGTTCCATTGCCATTCTTATAACCTGCCCACTGCCACTGGTCGGCGTGTCTGTCTCTGTCGCCAAGAAAAACATCCATCAGTCTTGCTTTTAAAAATTCAGTCTGATCAACCTGATTATCATTATCCTTTTCGACTCTTTTAAATATATCAAAACCATTTACTACTTTATCAGCTCCCTCAAAGTTATTAATACCTTTTTTACCGGCTCTTGGATTAAGTTCAATGATTCCAAGCTGACCGGCAAACTCTTTTTCAAATGAGCCAAGACGGCTGCTGTTTGGAAGTATCACTATCTCGGGTTCAACTGCGAGAATTCCGACTTCTTTTACAAGAGGATAGACAATCAGCGAAGCGACCGGAAGACCAATACTTACCTGATCCTGGAGAAGATCGGCATAGTATGAATTCTGCCATTCTGGAGGAAGACTCCTGTAAGGAAACTTATCCATAGTCCGGAACTTGTATTCGTTTCTATCTTCACCTATGAGCCTTAATGATTTTGACTGCAGACCTCCGCCTTTCTTGACGGCTTGCAACCCCCCGGCAAAAGAATCCATGTTCAATACCTTTGCATCAATTTCCGTTGCCCACAGATCACGCCAGTGATCACCGGAGAAAATCCGTTTGAACCAGTTGACGTCGTATTGTTTGCCGGGAGTGACGCGGAGAATGTTACCAGGAGACTTCAAAAATATTTTGGAGGTATCAACTTGAGCATGCGCAATTATTGAAATTGCAAAAAATATCATAACAACATTTTGGAAATATGTGTGAAATATTCGCATAAGTGAATATTATTAGATGTCAGGTCTTTAGATAATTAAAATATATTCGTTTTCGATAATATTTCATATAAAATATTATTTACAATAAAATAAATAACTCCTATCAGTCGACATATTATTACATTAATCCATTACAACTGTATAGACTGTTCTTGCTCGAATTTGAGGACGTAACATAACTCAGTTGAATTTCGGTCGGGCTAATTCTAATACCACTGGTATTTAAGGATTCATAAGTAACGTTATGCCTAACATCATCAACCGGAATAACCGTTTCTGAAGTAGAACCAAACCTCAGAATGCGAAATACAAAATTTGAATTACCAAGATTGCTACTTGTACTGTCAGGAAAGGAATTCTTACAGTTCTTATTCCTCTTAGTATAATGACCTGCTATACTGTTGAAAAGATACCACCGTTTTCATCTATGTCCTATTGTATTTATAGTATTACGCGATGACGTGTGTTTTTATTCAAAGTTATTTCATATGTAGAAGGTGGGAAGTAACTTTTAGCCTCTTCCTGCCAAATTTATTCAAGGTTTTAAGTTTTTGTGTTTTCATATAGTTTTAGTTTAGATTTTAACTTAATTTAATATATTTTAAAATTATTATATTTAAGCATGAATACAATTTGCATGTCAGTCCATAATTACGGTATAGACAGCTTTAGGGGCTACTAGCTTTTGTTTTTGACTTTCCGAACTTCCCGCAACGGATGGTTTATCACATATATATTTCTCTTTATCTAAAAAAGAAAACTTTACCGTTTTAAAAACAGGCATTGCTGCTCCATCTGAAACTTTAACTTCAACTTGTTTGTCATGAAGTTTCAATTCTTTAGTTGGGAGAGGACCTGATACTTTTTCAACGTAAACTCTCAGATCAGTAGGCTGGCAGTCGGTGCAATTCTTTAAAAAAGTATGGAAGACTTCTTCATTATTTGATCCATTAAAACTTATTGATTCGCTTGTAAAGTAAGAATTTAATTTATATGTTATCGTTACTGTCACGGGTGTTTTCTCCTGAACTTTATACTCCAAAAGTATCCCACACTGATAATTTAAAATACCTTCATAATATTTATTCTCATCTTCCAATGCATCAATCTTTATCTGCAAATCTTTTTGATTATTACATCCATTTGCACCAAATAGAACAAAGAAGAATAAACTAATGGAACCTGCCAGAAACAATTTTAATGTTTTCATATTATTTTTTTTAATTTTAAAAAAATACCGCTAATTAGTTCGTGAATTATTAAATTTTAATAATTAAGCTCTTTTTTTGAAAGTTATTATTTCTATCTATCAAGTACTTCTAAAAGGTCTTTCTGTAGGACTATTTAGTGTATTCCGATAATTTTAATTAAACTTATTAGTAAGTAAGATCTTTAATTGTTTTTTATAAATATATTTCTCGTTCTTTGAAAGCAAATTTTTATGAATCGCAATTGCAGTGTCTTTAAATTCTTTCTCTCTGTCTATTCTGCAATTATTAACCTTTGCTGAGTTTATAATTTCATTTATTGTGAAATAAGCATCTGCAATGTATTCTATATTTGATAGCTCTTTAATATTGGATTCTATTTTTAAAATAACATTATTAAGCCGGCAATTATGCTTACTATTCTTGATTTTCATACGAGAATTATTTTTGATATATTTTAGAAAAAGGATTTGCTCTTTCAAGATTTTAAATAAAACAATTAGTTCTCTTTCGCTGCAATGTTTTTTTAAAGTGAGAATTCTATTACATACTGAGAAAGCTTGTTCAAATTTCTTTAGTTTCACCAGTAACTCAGCATAGTTACAATATAATTTGAAACTATCTAAATTCATTTCCATTGAATGTGTTAATTTGATAGCTTTATCATAATACATTTTTGACCTGGAATATTTTCGTAAGAGCAGAAAAGACGTTCCTAAATTAATTAATGATCCGATCATTTCATCTTTTTTAGAAATCTTTGATGCAATTTTATATTGTTTATTGAAACAATTTATAGATGATTTATACCTACCAATGTCAAAGTACAGTTTACCCATATTTCCAAAAGAAGCAGATAATGAAACTTCTTTTTTGAGAATCTTATTAATATGATATTGTTTTTTATAATACTCTAATGCTTTTGTGTAATCTCCATCAGATGCACTTATCATTCCGAGAGAGCCGTATGAAATTGCTATTCCGGATATATTATTTATTGATTTGAAAATGTTCAGCTGGTTGTTGTAATAATAATTTGCCTGTTCATAATTTGATTCAACAAAGTAAATATTCCCGATATTTCCTAACGTAACCGCTTGTTGAGATCGGTTGCCTATTTCTCCAAATAATTTCAGTGAAGATAAATATGCTGAAAGAGAATTTTTTAAAAGTCCCATTGCGAAATAGTTATTGCCTAGGTATCTTCGACTAAGTGCAATCTGATTTTTATAATTGTGTTTATAAGAGATTTTCAATGATTTATTAATATAATTAATTGCACTTTTTGAATCTCCTTTTTTAGTAAAAACTCCGCCAATTGCTAAAAGAAAATTTACCTCCAAAAGATCATTCTTATATACTTTTTTCAATTCTAAATTCTTGCTAAAATATGTCCATGCTTCGTTATATTTTCCTCTCATATAATTTAAATACCCTAAATTGTAAATTGATTCACTTACTTCAGAATAGTTACCACTCTTTTTGAAGTATTTCAATGTAATATTTAAAAGTTTTTCAGATTTCGCATATTCATTCTTGTAATAATAAACTTCTGCCATTAATTTCTTTGCAAGCATTTCCTTATATTTATCCTTCAAGTTTGCTGCTATAATTATCGCCTTCTCAACCTCTTTCTTAGCCTCATCCCACTTCGAAATAATATTTAGTATTTCTACCTTCTTAAGTAAAATAAAGTATGACTGCTCTTTATCATTTAACTTTTCCAATAATGATAAAATTAAATTATAAATCTCCAGCGCTCTTTCATTCCTGTAATCTGCTTTGTATTTATCGGCAATCGAAGTTTGGAGCTGCAGATATTCACTTACATTTTCTTTGTAAGTGAGATCTTTAAGTTTGTCTTTTGATAATATTACTTTGTTTTTATTATTTACAATACTTTGACCCAATCCCAGATGATATGCAATCTGCTCGGAATTATGATGAGAAATTTTCTTACCGTATAATTTCTTTATAGATTCCGCAGCTTTCAAATGCAGATTATTCACTTCGGATTTCATCTGCATTTCGTATACTGCCTTGTTAAGAAGCGCATGCGTAAATACAAATTTTCCTTCTTCGACAGGATACCAGATCTTTTCATGTTCAGCAGTTCTGACTTTTGATTCCAGCTCGTTGTCCTCAGGAAACATTTGCCGTAAAACCCGAAGATCAAATTCTCTTCCCAGAATCGAAGCTGTCTGTACAGTGTTTTTTACATTCTCAGGCAGGCGGTCAAAACGTGAGACAAGTACGCTGTTGATAGTGGATGGAATATTTTGTTCATCATATTCGGACAGACTAAGTATATTATTTTTCTTTTTCCATATATTTCTTTCTTTAAAATCCAAAGTCAACTGTTGAATAAAATAAGGATTGCCGTTGGTATTCTTTAGAATAAAATCTGCCGATTCATCATCTATTTTAGTTTTGAGTATTTCTGCTGCGAAATTTCTAATGTCTTCTTTATTTAAATAATCCAGTATGATTTCATGGCGGACTTTATTATTATCAGTAGGCAGTTTTTTACGCGGTAATATATACCGGCTGGTGCATATTATTGTTAAAGAATGTTTGGTAATAGTATTCAGAAGCATTTTTAGTATTTCCCAGGAATCATTGTCAAGCCAATGAACATCTTCCATTTCAAGGACAACCGGCTGGATCATACATTCCGCTGTTACTAAATTACAAATCGCGAATAATGTATTTTCAAATCTAAGCTGAGGTTCTAATTGCTCGTATAATGAATTCTCCCGGTAAATATCAATCATTGCAGCTAATATTGAACTGGTTCTCGATAGTTCGCTTTTTACCTGAAGATATTCAGAACTCATTTCTTTATTTTCGATTGATAAATTCTGAAGCCTCTTTAATACAATATCAATTACATTGTCAAAGACTATTTTATTTTCTTCAGCTGTGTTTGAAGATGATTGTTTAAAGAAATTTTTTAATAAATGTTTGAAAGGTAAAAGCGGGCGGTTTAAAATTTCCGATGCATAACAATACAACCACGTAACCTTATTTGATTTTCCAAACTCTTTTCTGAATTCTTTTACCAGCTTGCTCTTGCCGATCCCAGCTTCTCCTGTTACATAAATTATCCCGGAAGTATTATTTTTGAAGATGGTTTCCGTGTAGGTTTTAAGTTTCTCAATTTCTCCGGCTCTGCCTACCATTGTTCCCGTGAATGCATTATGATGATTGGCCGGTTTAATGGATAAGTCGCTTTTTTTATTTTGCCCGGTTATAGATTTGTCAATAAATTTATAAACAGGAATTTCATTTTTAAAACCCTTGAACTGATGATATCCGATCGAAATAAATTCACTCTTGTTTTTGATCCTGTTAAAAACTTCTTCGCTTATCCAAATTTCATCCCAGCCGGCTTTTGACATTAATCTTGCACAGAGATTTACTGCATTTCCCATTACTGAATACTGAATTCTTTCATCACTTCCAATAAAACCGGTATAAACTTTGCCATAAGTAATTCCAATTTTCAATTTAAGCACTCTTAAATTATCTTCAAGAATTAATTTTTTCTTCAGATATTTTGCAAAACTCACAGCCCTTTGTAAATCTTCTTCATAAGATACGGGGGCTCCGAAATAACAAACAATAACACCGCCTTTGTCTCCGAAATCAATATCTTTGAGATATCCGGTATAATGATTAATTGCTTCAATTAGTATTCCGAATAACCCTTCAATAATATCTTTTGAAAGATGAGGGTTAAATAATATAAAAACTGACGCAACTTCCCTGAACTCTCCGCTGTCTTTAGCAGTGAAAATTGCTTCAGGAAAAAAGTGCCTTGAAAATATTTGTTTTGCCAGACTTGAAGTATCGTTAAAAGATTCCTTTAATGAATGATCAGGTATTTTCGGAAATTTATTCAAACAATAATAATTTCCTTTTCGGGAAAAAGACAGGTCTTTGTCTTTGAATTGCCTGTAAAAATTAATATGGAATGTTATTTCATTTACACCAGTCTGCTTCTGAGCGTCAATGCAGGTTTCAATTGCATCGCCTCTGAAATAGAATGATTTATGATCCTTTCCTACAATTGCCCATTCAACATTACCTATTGACAATCCAATTCTCACCTTCAAATCAATTGCACCAAACTTGGTTTCGTATGATGAAAATTTATTGAACTCATTTAGAATATTATTTGCACAATGCAATGCATTTAAGTAATGTCCGTTAGAAATGTTTAAAGAATTATTTATTGGAATTAAAGATGTAAATGAATCGCCTGCGAAGTTCGTAATAAAACCACCACTATCATAGACGCATTTTACTGTCGGCTTAAATATTTTTTTGAGAATTTCAGATAGAATTTCTGCTCCTTCATTTCCTTCTTTCATGAACTTTTCAGTCATTGGAGTGAATCCCGAAATGTCTGCGAATAAAGTAAATGCTTTCAACTTGCCTTCAAAGACGTTGTTCTTATAATTTTCCAAAATGAAATGGGGGAGCAGGTTTTTCATTTTCCTTTAAAAAGTGTGGATTAAAATAATAAATAAGTTCGAATATAAAAACAGAATTAAAAAATTCCGTTGAATCCGACTGAATCCGTTTATTAATTCATTAGTTAAATTAGAACCGTGTAAGTCCGGTAATTGAATGAATCAAGCGCTCAATCTGAATAACATTGGAATTTTTCATCTTTAAATTTAACTGTTATTAGTTTAATTTTGAAAAAATAAAATTACTAAATGAAATTTTTTCTGATACTGATTTTTTGTGTTGTCACAACTGCTGTTTCCCCGGCTCAGTCAATTTCCGAAAAAGAAATATTTAATCTCAAATACAAAGGATCTGCTGATTCATACTTTTTCAGGTATAATGAAGAAAGCGGAAACTACTGTTATGTTTATTCAATACCGGGTGAAAATAAATCATTTATCATATCAAAAAATACACTGTCTGACAAATATGATTATATTGTCCCGGAAGATATTAAATTTGACTCTTATGGAAATTACTACGCAATTACATCCGATTATAAACCGGATTACGGGACAAATAATTATTTTCTTATAGTTAACGGTAATGAAGTAAGAAACAGTAATTACATGGAGTCTTACAACTGCTATGTCAATAAAAAGGATGAGTTTGTTTTCATATTCAAAGAAAAGGATTTATACAGAATCGGATACTATAACATTTCCACCGGTTTCAGGCAGTCCGATGCTTATGATAATATTAAATCCGCTTTCAGTTACAAAGAAAATAAAGGCGAAATGGAGGGAGATGCTTTACCGTACAATGATGACGACTTTTATAATAATGAGAAAGGTGAAAGAGCTTTCATTGCAAGCGTTAACGGAAAGGCGAGGATTATTTTTGAGACAAGTGAAATAGCAACAAACTACTCTGATATCAATGAATCAAGCTTTACACAAAATAAAAACAATGAACTGAGTTTCATTGCTAAAAAAGGTGGAAGATTCTATGAATTATTTGGAAATGAATTTGTAGTGTCAGGTAGTAAGGAATATGATAAATTTGACATGGCGAATGTTCCGCTGCTGTTTACAGAAATGAATGAACCTGTGTATATTGCCGGTGATTCGGTATCAGAAGATAAGACAAGATTTTTTGTAGTTATTGGAAACAGGGTTCAGGATGTATTTACTGATAAACTTAAATCAGAAAAAATGGCCGGCTTCACAAGCTATATTACCAATGTAAGATTAAATGATAAAGATAAAGTGAGCTACATGGGAAATAGTGAAGTTATCATAAATGAAGAAAATATTCCCCGGGGAGAAAATTTATATCAGAAGTATTTTATGCAAACATATTTTGTCTATGACGAAATTGCCACAGAGCTCGGTTACAATATCAACCGTGTGGAGTATAATGAAAAAGGAGACATGCTGTATTCAGGAATAGCCGATTTAGGGAAAAATGAAATATTGCTGATGTTAAATTATGGTGAAAGCAAAATCATCATAAGTAAACAAAAGTTTGACGGAATCTATGACTACGGATTTTCACCTTTAAATGAAATCTATTATACCGGTCAGACTTATGAAGTCCCGGAGCAGAATAAAAATTATGAATCCTCTCTTTTCCTTGGTGACAGGTTGCTTGATAATAATTATAATTTTGTTTATCAAAGCGAAGGGGACAGTTCTTCCATTCTTAAGTTTGATGCCCGCGGCAATTATGCCTTTGTTACCGAAGAAAAAATAGATTCAGTAAATTTTAATTATGTGATAAATACAAATTCCGGGAAGCTTCCATTTCCTGAAAATGTATCAGACTCAAAGAAATTTACTTATGTTTCCAATTTGATGTACATTAATGATAAAATATTTTATATCGGCGATATGAAAAATGATCCCGTGACTTATGCCGTAACAAAAGAATTATTCTATGATAATAAATCTTTGGGAAAGACATACAACATTATTGCTGATCTGGAATATGATGATGAAAAAGACCGGATTACATTTACAGGTTCGAAAGGGAATAAGATTTTTTTTGTGACAGTTCAGTTTTAGATTAATGATACCAATCTATCAAATCAATCCCGTTGCCGTCACTTTCAAACAAAACAGCTCCGTCAAGGTCTGTTCTGTAAACGATTGCTCCGATATTATTCAGGCTGTTCACTACAATATCAGACGGATGACCGAATTTGTTGAAAATTCCGCAGGATATCAATGCATATTCAGGAGTGTTTTTAATTATAAAAGGTATCGTACTTGAAGTTATGCTTCCGTGATGGGCGACTTTTAATATATCTGTATCAAGAAATCCGGAATAAGTATCGATCAAAAATTTTTCAGATTCCTTCTCGATATCCCCTGAGAATAAAATTTCAGTTTCCCCGTATTTCAGAATAAATACAACTGAGCCGTTGTTTAAATTATCATTCAAAGTCTGCCCTGACAGATTTACAAAATCCCGGGACGGAAAAAGAAAGTACATTCGCAAGTTTTCGATGTTGTAGATGCAATCTCCGCTTCTTACAGTTTCTCTGGTAATATTTTTTATTGAAATTAAACTGTCCATTGTTTTTATAAAGCTGCTGTTGTACTTCTGACCGCTGTCGATTATTTTTCCAATCTTAAAATTTTCGAGAAGATAAATAATTCCGCCGATGTGATCGAGATGGAGATGAGTAATTATCAGTAAATCGATTTTTGATATTCCGTTTCTTCTCAGATACGGAGCAATGGTTCTTTCACCGCTGTCTGATACGTAAGATTTTCTGCCGCAGTCAACTAAAATGGTTTTGTCATCAGGTGTCTGTATAACCGAACAGTCACCCTGACCCACGTCAAGAAATGTTACACGCAGATTGTTATCAAAATCATATTTATACAAAACAGCAGCGGCTAATATTAAGAAACAAAGAATAATTCTGAAAATAATTTCTTTCACTTGCTTTATCGTTATCAGTAGTGCTAAGATTGAATAGTAACTTATAATATTCAGTAAGCTGAAATCATTTACCCTGAAGTAAGCAAATTCAAATGATGCGCACCATTTAATGAAGGACAGCTGCAGGTAAAGTAATAAAACATTTGTTTCGGAAATCACAGAGGACAAATAATCAGAAGCTGCAGCAACGAACATTTGAAAAAATCCTATAGCTAAAGAAAGATTTGCAAGCGGTACGGCGATAACATTTGCAATAAGAGAAACAATGGAAATTTTACTAAAATACAGACACGTTATGGGAATTGTGCCTATCTGTGCCGCAAGAGATGTAAGAAACAGCGCAAGCAAGATTATTGTTATTTTCTTGCCTCTGATATTCATTTCCCGTATCGGTGTTAAAAGAATTTTTTCAAAAACATTAAGGAAAACTGCCATGGATATAACAGCCGAAAATGAAAGTATAAATCCTGGATCGAACAATTGTTTTGCATCATAGATTAAAATTAGCATGGCAGCTACGCCAATTATGTTGTAAAAAATTATTTTCCGCTCGATTGAAATGGAAATCAATACAAGAGTTCCCATAATGCTTGCTCGGATTATGGAAGCCGTACTTCCTGTGAATAAGCAGTAGAAGATAAGGAATGCAATAGTTATTATTAGTTTAGGAATTGCAGGAATTCTAAGAAAAGTAAGTATAAGTGAAACGGATATGATGATGTACGCAACGTTAAGACCGGATACTGCAATCAGGTGCATTACTCCGGCGTTAACAAAATTTTCTTTCATCTCTTTTGAAATGTCATTTCTCTCTCCGGTAATCAGACCTTTGAGGTATGCTGATTCATCCCCTGAATAGCTTTTGTCAATCGTCTTCAAAACGAAAATTTTTATCGGTATTAAGATATACTGTTCAAAATAATTCAGATTATGCTTTGAAACAATCTGAACCTGTCTGAGATCATTCACATAAAAAATCTTGTATATGTTGTGTATATTAAGGTACTTTTCGTAATCAAATTCTCCGGGATTTCGCGCTCCGTTTGGTTCCGAAAGTCTTCCTTTCATTGAAATCTTATCTCCGGCTTCAAAAAAATTCCCCGGGATTTTGTTTTTACTAAAGATGTCTTCTTTTATTTCTGCCAGTACATTACCGGAAACAAAAATAGTATCCTCTCCAGAAGCAATACAGATGCTTTCCAGAATGAACTTAATGCGCGATGAGTCATAGTCAGGAATTTCTTTTATTATCCCTGTCAATTTTATTTTAGAGTTTTGTCTCGTATCAGGTATAAGTTTTATCGAATTAACAGGTGTGAATTTAAAATCAACGGTAGATTTGAATATGCCTGACACAATAATTAAGAAACAAAGACCGGGAAGAATGAAATAATTGGGCTTATATTTTGAATTGAGTAAGATAACAGTGATCAAAATCAGTAAAACTATTACGGCTATCAGAACTGAAATGTAAAATGAATATTTTGAACCGATCAGAATTCCCAGGGAGAATAAAATTGTAAATTTTAATGCAGGAGCATTACTTATATATTGCATATGTTGCAAATCGGATTCTTAATGAATACACCGGGAATAATTTATTTATCTATTTTTAAAATATCAAATTGTAATAATTGCAGATTGTGAAAATGGGAATTGAGGCTTTCGCAAGTTTTTGTTCTTACTTAATGGCATTGACCTGTCTATGTTAGAGAAGGTTACATAAATTCAATCTGCTTTTTAAAAACTGGAACGGCTTATACAGGCTTATACATTAATTTGCAATCCGACTTTTTTAAAGAAACCGATTTTTTTAACTTATACAACTATAATGATTTATCTGCACCAAAAATTTGAGTAAGAATAAATTATGAAATAAAAGAATAATGGGAATAAGAAAATATTTAAGTTTTGATTTTGCCGGCGTATCAATATTTATATTATTATTCTCAATTGTTCCTTTCCTGATCCTTTCTGTTTTTTCAAATCCCAGCCTTGATGATTTCGATTTCTCTGAGAAAGTGCACGAAATGGGTTTCTTAAATTCCCAGATCGACTGGTACAACACATGGACCGGAAGATTCTTTTCTACTGCTTTTTTGAGTACTCTTAATCCACTTATTTACAAATCAATTCCCGGTTATAAAATTTTGATTTTCATGCTGATTGTGATTTTTGTTTTAGGAATTTATTTTTTGGTATCAGTAATATCAGATGGAAAAATAAAGAATAGTACAAAGTCAATTATCACTTTGTCACTTTGTTTTTTATATATTTACGGAATGCCCACATCAGTTTATGGTTTCTACTGGCTTTCCTCAGCGGTTATATATCAGGGAGCAAATATATTAATGGCATTCTTATTTGTTTTGTTAGTAAAAATATTTAGTACTGACAACCGGGAGAAAAGTCTTAAAACAATGATACTGGTTTGTATTTTGATACTTGCAATTTGCGGATCAAATGAATTATCAATGGCAATGCTGGCTACAATGCTTTTTTTGCTTTTTTTGCTTAGTAAAATTATTACGGGTAATTTTAACAGAAAAATTCTTTTGTTTTTTTTAATTTCCTTAGCGGGTTTTGTCATAGTTTTTCTTTCACCGGGAAATGATCACCGCCTGGGCTATAAAGAGGGAAGCGGTCAGATAATGCTTTCGTTTAAAAATAGTGTTACCGGGGTATTGGAATATATCACTTATCAAAATATTAATTTACCGATTATTTCGTTTACGCTCATTTTTATTTTTTTATTATTAAAATATGATACAAAAAGTATTTATCAAAATAAGTTTTTTTCAGTAAATCCTCTTTGGTCATTATTAATTTTTGTTATGACCATATATTCCGGCTTTTTCACATCATACTGGAGCACCGGCAAGGCTCCCTATCTGAGACGTCTGAACGTTGTTTATTTTGTTTTTTTACTGGGCTGGTTTGTTAATGTTTTCATAATTGTAAATTACTTCAAAAAGAAAGATGATCCCAAATTTAAGCTGCTTCCTGATAAATATATTTATTTGACAGCATTCGCTGTAGTGGCAGTGTCGGTTGTTATTTTCAGTAACAGAATAAAATCAGCTTACGGCGATTTATACAGAGGTACTGCAAACAAATTTGATTTGCAGCTTCGTGAAAGATATAATTTTATAGAACAGGATCAGTCGGATACCTGTATTGTAGACAAAATAAATAGCATTCCGGGCTCAATATTCTTTGTTGACGTCGGAAATGATCTCAATTACAGATATAATAAACAGATTGCAAAATATTTTAACAAGAAATTTTTCATGGTCAGAGATACACTCCATGAAAATTCCTTAACCGAATAAAAGAAACCGATATCAATTATTTTTAACTTAAATTATAAAGGAATTCTTTAATTAATGAATCCAGTAGAAATCATAAAACTTAAACGTAACAATGCCCATCTTTCAAAACAGCAGATACAATATCTAATCGAAGGATTTTTAAAAGGAGATGTTACAGATTATCAGATGTCGGCATTTCTAATGGCAGTTTATTTTAACGGGATGAATAATGATGAGACATTTTACCTGACTGAAATAATGCTTAACAGCGGATTAATAGTTGATCTGAGTTATCTTCATTCACCGAAAGTTGATAAGCACTCTACCGGCGGAGTAGGGGATAAGACCTCAATAATACTCGCTCCGCTTGTTTCTGCATGCGGAGTTCTTGTACCGATGATTTCCGGAAGAGGGCTCGGGCATACAGGGGGGACACTGGACAAGCTCGAATCAATTCCTGGATTCAATGTTCACTCTACAATTCAGGATTTTAAAAGAATCATTGCAGAAACCGGAGTTGCAATGATAGGTCAGACAGATGAGTTAGCTCCGGCCGATAAAAAAATATACGCACTCAGAGATGTCACTGCAACTGTTGAAAGCATTCCCTTGATCACATCAAGTATAATGAGCAAAAAGCTTGCAGAAGGAGCGGATGCGTTTGTCTTTGACATTAAAATCGGTAGCGGTTCTAATCTTCCTGAATTTGATAAATCGCTTGAGCTTGCAAAAACATTAATTTCTACCTCAAAAAAATTCGGGAAAAAAGCAATTGCCATTCTGACGGACATGGAGCAGCCGCTCGGCAGGAAATTAGGAAACTGGCTTGAAATCGAGGAATGTATTGAACTCATGAATGGAGCAATTATCCCGGATCTCTATAAACTAAACAATGTTCTTGCAGGAGCAATGATTTATCTTGGCGGAAAAGCAAATACATTGGAAGAAGGTGAAAAAATGGTAATGGATAAACTTATGGATAAGAGCGCTTATAAAAAATTTATTGAAATGGTTAAAATTCAGGGCGGAGATGCTGATTACGTAAAGGACATGACAAACTTGAAACGGGCTAAGTATAAAAAAGAAATTATATCAGAAGAAAACGGATTTGTTTCAGAATTAAAAGCCGTTGATTTTGGATTCAGTTTAATAGAGCTGGGCTGTGGCAGGAAGAGAGTAGAAAGTAAAATAGATTACCTTGCCGGCATAATTTTAAAGAAAAAATGCGGTGATGAAGTAAGAAAGGGCGAAGTAATCTGCGAGCTTTATTCTGAACACGAGGATAAACTTTTAAAAGGCGAACAAAGACTTAAGGGAGCAATTAAAGTGAATAAAGCAAAACCAAAATTGAATAAATTAATTTTAGACATTTTTGAATAGTAGATAGTCGATAATTGATAATTGATAACTCAAGTTGAGCGGTTTTTCTAAAAAAGTTAGAATACGCCACGAATTTGCACTAATTGTCGCGAATTAAAAGAAATGATTTTCGTGTTCATTCGTGTGAATTTGTGGCAAAAAACAAATTTCAATTATAAAAGCGGTCAACTTAAGTTGATAATTGATAGAAATTTTTTATCTGAAGGTAAATCCTGATATTATTAGTTTTATTGTTAGATAAATCGTAAAAATAGTTGCGAGTATGATAATCGCAATTACAATTCTTGCCATAACGCTGTCATATTTTTTGGTTTCTTTTGTCTCCATTGAACTTGTATATATTTATTAATTGCAAAATCTGTTTGTTAACTATCAACTATCAATTATCAACTATCAACTGCTTTTCAAGATATTTTTCCTTCAGCAGCTGTGTTATCCTGTATCTGTCGTCACCAAATTCATCAAACATTGATTTCAAAATATTGTAAACAAGTTCGATGCCTATTCTTTCCGACCATTCTATTGGTCCGAAGGGATAATTTGTTCCCAGTTTCATCGCAGTGTCAATATCTTCCCTTGCTGAAGTTCCTTCCTGTAAAACCAGATAAGCTTCGTTAATAATCATGGAGATTATTCTCATTGAAATCATGCCCGGTCTGTCAGTAACTTCATAAACTTCTTTTTCAACATTTTCAAAAAGACCCATAACTTTTTCAAAATTATCATCTTTTGTAAAACCCGTCTTAGCAAGTTCGATTCCTTTTGCTTCAGAAAAGGTCGGATAAAGTGCCGCTCCGACAAGTCTTCCCGGATATTTTGAATTTACCGCTTGCTCAAGTGTGGTAATGCAAAGTGAGGATGAAATTACAGGAGCTTTTGAATTTTTCTCATCAATAAAATTCAAAATATTAAATTTTATTTCTTTATTGAAATTTGTAAGTTCAAATATGAAGTCAACTGATTCATCAAGCTTTTCTGCAATATCATATTTAAATTTAAGCAGCTCTGATACTTCTTTCATTAAATTTTCATCATCACCGATTAAAAAAACTTTTTCCATTTAAATTAATTAGAATTGAAAAATAAAGATTTAAAAATTCGTTTAGATAATTTATACTTTAAATATAAAAGCAAATATTCTTCAAAAGACCCGGTCTGGATTCTTCATAATTTTAATGAAATTAAGGACATAGAAATAGCAGGTCTCATTACATCATGTTATGCATACGGTCAGGTGGACCAGATTAATTTTTTTATAAACAGATTTCTGAAGAACATCGGATTTAAAGTTCACGAATTTACTTCTAATTATTCTGAACATAAAGACAAAAAATATCTGAAGGATCTTTATTATAGGTTTAATACATCAGATGATCTTTCATTGCTGATATTAAACATAAAGAATGTTTTAAAGAAATACGGTTCTCTGCAAAATCTTTTTTTAAAAAAGTATGATAAATCTCATAGCAACGTTCTGGATGAAATGAGTTACTTTTCTTCAAAGCTCAATCTGCTAAATAATGAAAAATCATTCTACTCTTATTTAGTACCGTGTGTGAAAAACAACTCTGCATGCAAACGGCTGAATTTATACCTGAGATGGATGATACGTAAAGACGAAATTGATTTAGGTATTTGGGAAAATGCCGATAAAGCAAAGCTTATTATGCCTGTAGACACTCATATTTACAGAATAAGCAGAAAGCTGGGGCTTGTGAAAAGAAAGTCGCATGACATGAAATTTGCAATTGAACTGACAGAAGAATTAAAAAAGTTTGATAATACCGATCCGGTGAAATATGATTTTGCCTTGTGTCACCTAGGAATTGATAAAGGGTATGCTGATATCTTAAGGTAATAATATAATTAGTATAAAATAAAACTTTAACAGCTTCACCTCTCACAGTTGAATGTTGTATCAGAGCCGATTGTTTTGGTTACGACCAGCACCGTATCAAAGCCTTTTTTCTTATCACTCTGCTGCACGGAAATGAAACCTTCAACGTTTACATACAGTTTTTTGTTTGTGCCTTTTTTATTCACTAAGTTATAAACAGAATCCATTATTGCAATGTCACCTTTAGACGACAGCAAAAACTTTTTATCTGTTCCGCATTCTGTCATCATCGCGGTTCCCTTTGACTTATGGTACATTCCTTTATAAACCAACGGTATCAGGCTGCTGGTATTTGTTTTTACTGTATCTGATTTTATTATTTCTCTGCTTTTGTCATTATTGCCACAGCCTGAAAGAAATAAAATCAGAAATAATGCAATATATTTATTCATACAAATTGATATCTATTTTTTCATGTATTTCCAGTTTCTTGGCTTTCCTTCTGCCAGCCATTCCAGAGCAGTGTCAAGTCTTCGGTTTCTTGTCTGTTCTGTCTTTGCTTCCGTAATCCAATCAATATATTCTCTTTTATGAGAAGGACTGAAGTTTTCAAAAGCCTTAAATGCTTTAGGATTTGTTTTCAATGCTTTCTTAAAATACAACGGAATAACAATTTCAAGGTTTTTTACCGGAGCTGATCTTTCAACTTTAATGCCTTTGTCATTCAGATTCATGGCTTCTTTTATACAGGCGATCAGGACTTTATCAGCCGGAAGGTCTTTCAGAGTTTTTATCTGACCGAGCTGTCCCATTGCAGTTTTGCCTGTTTTCGGGAAAAGTTTTGCGGAATTTTTAATAAGCGACGCTTTCCAGAAACCGAATGCGCAGTGCTGTTTGAATGATGCCATGCTGCACATCATCTCATCTTTATAATCAAAGTGAGGAAAGCTCCATTTCATTTTCTCCTCAACATCCGGGCAGGTTCTATGTATAAGTTCCCTGAGATGATTCATTACTGGTTTCGCAAAATCCGCAGACTTCTCAATATATGAATCAACTTGTTTATTTTTATTTGCCATTTTTTATGGAAGTTATTTAGTGATTTATTAATTAAAAAGTTGAAACTTATCTGGTCCCCAAAATACTTATACCTTCTATCACATTCTATACACTATTTAATTATTTCAAAAATCCGTATTTTGAAAAAATTTTTTTTAAGTAAACTAATTTTAAACATGAGTGAAAATATTTTTTGGATAGTTGCAGCAAAAATCAAAGAAAATGAAATGGAAAATCTGAAAGCCTTAAGAGATGAAATGGTTAATCATACAAAAACTAATGAACCCGGTACTCTGAGCTATGAGTGGTTTATCAGTCCGGATCATAAATTTTGTCATTTGTTTGAAAGTTATTCAGACTCAGCCGCTGCGGTAATTCACATGAAATCATTCGGAAAAAATTATGCACAGAGATTTATGTCAGCTCTGGAAGTGAAGGGCTTTACTGTTTACGGCGAACCTTCGGAGGAATTATCTAAAATTCTGAATCCTCTGGGGGTAGTATTTATGAAACCCGAAGGAGGATTTAACAGAAATTAATTATGATTCTGTACGGACTAACCTTATTATTTTGAAACCATAAATAAAAACCCGAATGATCTTTAGTACATTCGGGTTTTATTATTTTCTAATGTTATTCTAATTTTCTAATTTATTCACCTTCTTTTTTAGGTTCTTTTTTGAAGGTTTCAGTTGGCTGAGAACTTCTTTTATATTCTCTGCTTGAATTGTCATCATTGCTGTTTAAATTATAAGTAGGCGCTGTATAAGTACCGGAGTTATAACTTCTGTAGGAATTAACTCTTTTATTTTTCTTTCTTGATCCTTTTTTCTTACCTTTACCTTTTTTATACTTTTTCTTGGAACCGTATTTTGACTTTTTGCCAGATGATCTCTTCTTTGAAGATTTTTTCTTTTTGGAAGATTTCTTTTTTCCTGAAGATTTTTTCTTTGAAGATTTCTTCTTCTTTTTGTTACTTTTTTTACTCTTTTTCTTTTTAGCTGTTTGTTCTGTTGTGTTTTCTGTTTTTGCACTTAAAGACGATAAATCACTAATTGCACCGCCAAAAGTAAAAACAAATAAAAAAGACATTATTAATAATGATCTTTTTGACATGTTTCGCTCCTTTTTGATTTTTGAATGGGTTAAATTAGGTTTTTTATTTTTAAATTACAATTCTTTTTTATAACTTTTTTTCAATCAAAACTATTCATATTTTACAGGAAGTTTTATGATTAAAGACAATAAAAATAAAACAGTTGTGATTGCGATGAGTGGTGGTGTTGATTCATCTGTCGCTGCTGCTTTACTGAAAAAACAAGGTTACAATCTCATAGGAATTACCATGAAAACATGGGGGTATGATGAAATCCCGGAAAAGGATTCCGGCTGCTGCTCACTTGAAACAATTTATAGCGCTCGAAATGTGGCTCAGAATCTAGATTTTAATCATTACACATTGGATTTTACTGAAAAATTCAATGAAATTGTCATTAATAACTTCATTACAGAGTATCTGAAAGGAAATACTCCAAATCCCTGTGTTTTATGCAATAAATCAATAAAATGGGGAGAATTGCTGAAAAAAGCCGAAACACTCGGCGCTGATTACATTGCAACGGGACATTATGCAAAGGTCAACTTTAATCCGGATACCAACAGATATTTTGTATCCGTTGCTGAGGATAAAAATAAGGATCAGTCTTATGCACTCTGGAGAGTGTCTCAATATGCATTGAGCAAGACACTTTTTCCTCTCGGCGGTTTTAACAAAATAAAAATCAGAAATCTTGCAAAAGAAATGGGCTTGAAATCATCTGATATTCCGGATTCACAGGAAATCTGCTTTGTGCCGAATGATAATTACAGGGAGCTCATTGAATTAAGAAATCCGGGTCTAAACGAAAAATTATCCGGTGGTGATCTTGTATATAAAGGCAAGAAGATTGGGTCTCATAAGGGATATCCTTACTATACTATCGGACAAAGACGCGGACTGAATGTTTCAGTTGGAAAAAGATTATATGTTTCTAAAATAGATTCAGAAAATAATGTCGTTTTTGTAGATGAAGAAGAAAGTCTATTTAATTCAGAATTCACGGTTAAGGAAATTAATCTGATGAAAATTGAAAGTCTGGGCTCTCCTGTAAACTCAATCGTAAAAATCCGGTACAATGATACCGGAAATGAAGCCACAATAGAACAAATCGGTGATGATAAGATTAAAGTTAAATTCCGCGTTCCGCAGAAAGCAATCACTCCGGGACAATCGGCAGTTTTTTATTCCGGTGAGGACATTATCGGAGGCGGTATCATTGAAACTGTTTTGAAATAAAATACTGAATTGAAGAAAACAATTATACTTCCCGAATCTTATGACCCCCGTGTTTTAACTGCAGCTAAAGAAATTCTAAAGGAAAAAATTGCTTCCGTAATTCTCATTGAGTCGGGGAAAGATCTTGGATCTCTGATTAAACCGAACAAAAATTTAACCATCATTGATGTTAACTTTTACACTGACTTTCTGAAAGATTATTATAATTTAAAGGTAAAGAAAAAACCGTTATTTAGTTTTGACCAGGCTGAAAAGGAAATCAGGGATCCGTTGACTTTATCATGCATGCTGCTTAGAAACAAGTTTGCTGACGGTATAATTGCGGGCAGTGTATATTCAACTCCGGAAGTATTGAGAAATGCGATTTCGATAATCGGACTTTCAAAAAACAATAAAACTGTTTCATCATTTTTTCTTTTTACGTTTTCTAAAAATCATTTTTTTAAAAACAGGGTTTTTGCATTTGCGGACTGCGGAGTAATTCCTAATCCGGATTCGATGCAGCTTTCAGATATTGCATTACAAACCTCAGAGAATTTTCAAAAGCTAACGGGTCTGAAACCAAAAGTAGCCTTTCTGTCTTTTTCAACGAAAGGAAGTGCAGTTGATGCTTCACTGGATAAGATAAAAGAAGCACTCGAAATTACTAAGAAACGGAATCCAAAGTTGATGTGTGACGGTGAGCTTCAGTTTGATGCTGCGTTTATCCCGGAAATTGCAAAGAGAAAAAATCCATCAGGAATAATCAGAGGAGATGCAAATGTTTTTATTTTTCCTGATTTAAATTCAGGCAACATTGCATATAAAATTACAGAGCGAATCGGCAGAGCTTTTGCTACCGGTCCGATATTACAGGGGCTTGCAAAACCGGTAATGGATCTGTCTCGGGGATGCAGTTCACAGGATATTGTTAACATGCTTAAAGTAATTACCAGATTATAACAATCGTTTGAGTTACTCAGTTACAACTTAACTTCTGCGCAAAATGGTAAAAATATTATTCAATAAATAATATTAGTTCTAGTCTTAAAAATATATTTTTACCACTAAGCACACTAAGTACACAGCGTAGCCGTTGGCTACAAACAAAATT
>CAYNTN010000068.1:0-24608 GCA_964399995.1 uncultured Ignavibacteriaceae bacterium | reverse complement strand
ACCGGTAACATTAATCCTTACACGTCAAAAACTTCCTGTTATAGATCAGACAAAATATAAGAGCGCAAAGAATTTAGAAAAGGGAGCTTACATATTAAGTGATTGTAAAGGGAAGCCGGATTTGATTTTTATTGCGACGGGTTCGGAAGTTCAGCTTGCTTTAGCTGCACAGGAACAATTAAAATCAGAAAAAATAAATACGAGAGTCGTGAGCATGCCTTCGTGGGAATTATTTGAAATGCAAAGCAGTGACTATAAAGAAAAAGTTTTACCTAAAGATGTGAAAAAAAGAATTTCAATCGAAGCCGGCTCGACACTCGGCTGGCATAAGTATGTGACTGATGAAGGATTTGCGATCGGAGTCGATAAGTTCGGTGAGTCAGCGCCGGGAGAGGAGCTGATGAAGGAGTATGGGTTTAGTAAAGAGAATGTAATAGCTCGTGTGAAGGATTTGCTGGATCGCGGATGATTATTTTACCACTTAGGCACTTAGATCACTAAGGAATAATAAGATTTTAACAAAGAGCATCCCGGTAGGGCAACTGGGATTCCAGATAGAAAGAAGCAAATTCCGGCAAAAAGAAAAATTAACAACATAGCAGTAAATCTGTTATTGGGTAATTTCATTTTCAATAGCAGTAATCAGAGTTTCTGCATCAAAAAATTTGAGTTGTTAAAAAAGATTTTTTAATATACTTCATCGTGTGATCCGATTGCAAATAATATAATGATTTCCTCACCTTCTTCTTTTTTTACTTCAAAAATAATTCTTAAATCGTAAGTAAGTCTGCATGAAAACTTTCCTTCCAGATCACCTTTTAATTTATGAGTAAATAACGATGAGTCAAATGGGTTAACACTTAGTTTATCAAAGGCTTCTTTCAATTTCTTTTTAAGATACTCATCATTTTTAACTAATTTACTTGCCTTTTTCGTAAAGCTATTTGTTTGTCTTATTTTCATTTTCAATAGCCTTCATCAGAGTTTCTGCATCACCTTCTATGAATTTTCCCTCATTATATTCTTTCTCGGATTCATGAACTTCTTCTACAAGTAATTTTCTTTTTCTTTCTGTCATTCTTTTTCTTTCTATCTCAATGATTGATTCCTGATCTTCTATGCTTAAGGAATCAAATTTATCGAGTATATCATTTATAATAGTTTGCATAAATTTATTTAATTAAATTGCAACGATTCTAAAGTAGCAAAAATATTTTATTATTTTAATGCATTACAGTATTTGTTAAGCTCGGAAAGATTGTTGAACTATGATGGGAATGACGGAAATGATACGGTAGGTTTTGTTGCAGAAATTTTGCAAACGGATCTTACGGGTGACAGAGTCAAAGAGAGGTTTGTCTGATTCAATACTAAAAGAAGGAAGGTTTGTAGTCTAATACTTATCTTCTGCGCGGTAATACTTCGCGATCTTTGCGTTAAAATTAGTGATTGGATTCCCGCTAAGAGCACGCGGGAATGACAGAGGGAAGGCATTCAGGAATGACGGAAATGCTGCATAGATTTAAAAAACTTAGTGTCCTTAGTGCACTAAGTGGTAAAAAAAATTATCTCAAAATATTGATTATTAAATTTAAAAAAAAATTTTCCGGATTACTTTGCGGTCCTTTGCGTTAAAAAAATTCTGTTTGGATTCCCGATAAGAACATTCGGGAATGACAATGAGAGAGAAGTCGAGAAAGGTAATCAATAAAAAACTTAGTGTTCTTAGTGCCTTAGTGGTAAAAAAAAATCCCAAGAGGAAATCATTCAAAGTTAAAAAATAAAAATGAAGCTTAATAAAAAACAATTTTCAATCGGAAAGCATAAATCAAAAGTCGAAAAGACCTTAAAGAAATTTGACAAACAAAATTTAATAAAAAGAATCTGGGATAAAGATGCAACTGTCTGGAAAAAGGAACCGGAGTATAATGCATTGATTAAGAACAGACTCGGATGGCTTTCACTGCCCGTGACTATGAAAGTTAATCTCGATGAGATAAACACTTTTGTAGATGAAGTGAAAGCTGAGGGGTTTTCTTATGCAGTTGTGATGGGAATGGGCGGAAGCAGCATGTGCCCGGAAGTTTGCGCGGAGACATTCGGTGTGAAGAACGGTTATCTGAGATTATTTATTCTCGACAGTACCGGAGTAAATATGATAAGCGACGTGGAGGATTCGATAGACATTGATAAAACTTTGTTTATTGTCTCCAGCAAATCCGGCGGAACAATAGAGGTTGATTCCTTCATGAGATATTTTTTTAAGAAAGTTTCTGATTTGAAAGGCGCAGATGCCGGTACACAATTTGTAGCTATTACTGATCCTGAAACTCAGCTTGAATCTCATGCAAAGGAAAATAATTTCAGGAAAATATTTGTAAACCCGGCAGATATCGGAGGAAGATATTCAGCATTGTCTTATTTCGGTCTTGTTCCGGCGGCATTGATCGGAGTTGATATAAAAAAATTACTGAGCAATGCCGAAGACATGATGGATGAATGCATGAATGTGAAATCAGGAAAGAATCCCGGAGCCTTAGTCGGTGTAATCGCTGCTGAACTTGCTAAAGATGGCGCGGATAAATTAACATTTGTTCTTCCTTATGAAATTAATTCATTCGGTTATTGGGTTGAACAACTCATCGCGGAAAGTACAGGTAAAGAAGGTAAAGGAATTCTGCCTGTCGAAGGGGAAGGAATCGGAAAGCCGAGTTCTTATGGTAAGGACAGAGTGTTCGTTTACTTTGGAATAGGAAAGGAAGACAAACAAGAGAAAAAGATCATGAGAGATTTTATGAAGAAAAAATTTCCAGTGATCAGCATAGCAATGAAAGATCTGTATGACATCGGGGGACAGTTTTACCTGTGGGAATTTGCTACTGCCGTGATGGGAGCAGTGCTTGAAATTAATCCGTTTGATGAACCGAATGTAAAAGAGAGCAAAGATAATACGGGAAATGTCTTAAGTTATTTTGAAACCAATAAGAAACTTCCGGACGAATCATCCCAGGCTGAGCATAACAATCTGAAAATTTACCTTGATGAAAATTTATTTAAGAAAAAATTAAGTGTTAAAGGGAAAACGGGAAAATTGGATGCTGAAGATTGTTTACGGCTCTTCTTTAAACAGGAAAAGAAAGATGACTATATTGCGCTTATGGCTTACATTCACAAAAATAAAACCACGGAAAAATTATTACAGAAAATCAGGGAGCTTATACGCAACAAAAAGGAAACTGCTACTACATTAGGATATGGTCCGCGATTTTTGCATTCGACGGGACAGCTTCATAAAGGAGGTCCTGATAACGGGATGTTCATTCAGATCACTTCGAATGATACTAAAGATCTTGAGATTCCGGGAAAACCATACAGTTTCAGTGTTCTGAAACATGCACAGGCAATCGGTGATTATGAATCTCTCATAAAACATAAAAGAAGAGTTTTAAAAGTGAATATAGGGAGTGACATTGAGAAGGGATTGAAGGAGCTTTATAAAAGTATAAAAAAATCAATTTGATTTATTTTACCACTAAGTGCACAAAGAACACTAAGTTTCACTCAGTTAATGTTAAATTTTAATTGTTATTATTTTTTTAATAAAAAGAATTTTGAAAGTAAACATTAGGAAGTGATTTAGAAAAGGATTGAAAGAGCTTTACAAATTAATAAAAAAATCAATTTGATTTATTTTACAACTAAGAGCACTAAGGAGCACTAAGAAATTTAATGTATATTTAAAAAATCAAAAAATAAAATTACAAAATAACTTAGTGAATCTTTGTGTTCTTTGTGCTCTTAGTGGTAAAATTAAAACTGCAATTAAAACTAGACAAGGAGATAGTAATGCAAATCGGATTTATCGGGCTCGGGAAAATGGGAGCTTTCATGGTTGAGAGGCTGCTCAATGACGGTCATGAAGTAATTGTTTATAACCGTTCGCCAGAGAAGACAAAGGAAATAGAAAAGAAAGGAGCGACAGGAACTTACTCAATTGAAGAGCTTGTATCGAAATTGAACACACCGAAGTTAGTCTGGATGATGATACCTTCAGGGGATACTGTAACTCAGATGATTGAGTCACTGGTTCCGCTTCTTTCAAAAGGAGACATCATCATTGACGGAGGAAATTCTTACTACAAAGATTCTGTGAATAGATTCATTGAGCTGAGCAGTTTCGGGATCAATTACCTTGATGTCGGAACAAGCGGAGGCATATGGGGTCTAAAGATCGGTTATTGCGTAATGATAGGAGGTGAGAAAAAAATATTTGAACACTGCGAACCGATATTTAAATCGCTCGCGCCGACGGATGGCTATAAATACATTGGTGCGAGCGGTTCAGGACATTATGTAAAAATGATTCACAACGGAATTGAATACGGAATGATGCAGGCGTATGCTGAAGGATTCGAGCTTATGCATGCTTCGGATTACAATATTGATCTCGAAGGAGTTGCAAATTTATGGGGAAAGGGAAGCGTTGTTCGTTCGTGGCTGCTTGAACTTTTAACTGATGCTCTTAAAGACGACAAAGATCTAAAAGGCATAAAAGATTATGTTGAAGATTCAGGTGAAGGAAGATGGACAGTTCTTGACGGAATTGAGAAGAGCATTCCTCTGCCGGTAATTACAGAATCACTGTTCATGAGATTCCGCTCAAGACAGGCGGAGTCATTCGGAGGAAAGATACTCGCTGCTTTGAGAAATGAATTCGGCGGGCATAATGTGCATAAGAAATAAATTTGCTTTACCACTGAGGCACTAAGGGCACTAAGAAAAACTTTATATAGATCCGTAAAGTGATTTGAATATTTAATTTAAGATAATTATGATATCGCAAAGATACCTGTATGGAATCTTCTATAAAATTGTCGGATGTGTTAAGAAATAATTTTGATTTACCACTCAGGCACTTAGAACACTGAGGTTACTAAGAAAAAACTTTAAAAAGATCCGTAAAACACTATTGTAACAAGATAATATAAACTATTCTTTAATTTTAAATAAAATAATGATATTTTGGTTTTGGATATAAATTAGTTCAGTTTTTTTGTTTTAAGTGATTTGAATTTTTAAATTTAAGAGATAATTATGATTACGCAAAGGTACATAAATGAAATCTGCTATAAAATTGTCGGATGTGCAATTGAAGTTCATAAACATTTAGGACCCGGGTTAATTGAATCAGTTTATGAAAAGTGTATGATTGAAGAACTTAAGTCTAATAATTTAGAAGTAAAATCTCAGGTTATTATCCCAATATTTTATAAGGGGAAAGACTTAAATACCATATTGAAAGCTGATTTATTAGTCGAACGATTCGTAATTGTTGAGTTAAAAGCAGTTGAGTCAATGATTTCTCTTTACAGTGCTCAGCTATTATCTCATCTAAAGTTAACAGGAAAACCAAAAGGTCTGTTGATAAACTTTAATTGTCAAAACATTACTAAGCAGTTGGTTCCGATTGTAACAGAAGAGTTTTCCAAACTTCCTAAAGAATAGTATTTTCAATAAACAAATAAAAAAATAACTTCATCTTAGTGTCCTTAGTGCCTAAGTGGTAAAAAAAAATGCTGATAGAAGAAACAGAAGACAAAGAAATCGAAAAGCCAAAGTTACCCGATCCATGTGTCATGGCAATATTCGGTGCCAGCGGTGATCTTACAAAGCGCATGCTGCTGCCGGCATTGTTTGATCTTTATAGTGAAAATCTTCTTCCGGAAAATTTCACCGTGCTGGGGTTTTCCAGAAAGGAAATGGACAGTATAGTCTTCAGAAAGCTCATGAAGGAAGCAGTGACGGAATTCAGTGATGAAGGAAAAATTCATGAAGATAAATGGAATGACTTCGAAAAGAAATTATTCTACATGTCTGCTGAATACAATGATTTACATTCATACAAGAAACTTAAATCCGAGCTTGAAAAATTTGACCGTGAAAGGAACACCGGCGGCAACCGACTTTTTTACATGGCAGTACCTCCAGATACGCTTCCGTCAATAATTGAAAATCTCGGAAAGACCGGTCTGAATAACAGTGTAAATGAAAGCTCATGGGCAAGGATTATACTGGAGAAACCATTCGGTTATGATCTTGAATCTGCAATAGAGCTTAATAAAAAAGTCAGCCATTATTTTAACGAAACTCAGATTTACAGAATTGATCATTACCTTGGAAAGGAATCAGTACAGAATATTTTAGTGACAAGATTTGCAAACGGAATATTCGAGCCGATATGGAATAGGAATTATGTTGAATACGTTGAAATTACTTCTTCCGAGATCATAGGCCTGGAAGGGCGGGGCGGATATTTTGATAATTCGGGAACACTCAGAGACATGGTGCAGAATCATCTGCTGCAGTTAGTCGGGTATGCTGCGATGGAACCTCCTTCGGTCTTTGATTCAAAATCAATAAGAGATGAATCGTTAAAAGTTTTTCAGGCACTAAGGCCGATCAAAATTGAAGAGGTTGAAAAGAATGTCATACGTGGGCAGTATATAAGTTCGATGATCCGCGGTAAAAAATCAGCCGGTTACAGGGAAGAGGAGAGTGTTGCAATACAGTCGAGAACAGAGACATACATTGCATTGAAATTTTACATAGACAACTGGAGATGGGGAGGGGTTCCTTTTTATATCAGAACCGGGAAAAAGCTGCCGACACGTGTAACAGAGTTAGTTATACATTTTAAAGCAACTCCATACCGGTTATTCAAAAGGAAAAATGATATTGCCGAATCCTATAATATGCTGATAATCAGGATTCAGCCGGATGAAGGCATTTTAATTAAGTTTGCGATGAAGGTTCCGGGAACGGAGTTTAAAGTTCAGAATGTAAATATGGATTTTCACTATACTGATTTATCCAGTGAGAAGCTTCCCGGTGCTTACGGAAAATTAATACTGGATTGTATGCTTGGTGATTCTACTTTATTCATCCGTGCCGATGCAGTGGAAGCATGCTGGAGATTCATTCAACCTATACTTGATGCCTGGAAAGAATACCCTGATATAAAACTCTACGGATATCCGGGAGGCTCATGGGGACCGGAGTGTGCCGATGATCTAATTGCCGGAAAAGATTTTGCCTGGAGAAATCCATGCAAGAATCTTTCTGATGATGATAAATATTGCGAACTTTAGAAGATTTGGGATTTGGGGATTTCGGATTTGAAAGAGACTTACGATAAGATTTTTGATGGGGATTTCTCTGTAGAAATTTTACCACTTAGTTCACTAAGATCACTCTGATTTTTCTAAAACTTAAAATTTATCTCAAGCTCTTAGTGACCTTCGTGAACTTTGTGGTAAAAATAATTGAAAAGTTTATTTATAATAATCTAACTTGAACACAGAGCCTTTGATAAAAATATTTGATACACCACTGATGCTTTATAAGGCAATGGCGGCGGAGTTTAAAAAAATTTGTGATGAGGTAATATCCAAAAAAGGTAAAATTAATATTGCAATATCCGGAGGAAATACTCCGAAGCTATTGTTTGAAGTACTTGCCGAAAATTACAAGAATAAAATCGATTGGATGAATGTAAATTTTTACTGGGTTGATGAACGGTGCGTTCCGCCAGCTGATCCGGAAAGTAATTTCGGAATGACGCATAAAAACCTTTTTAGTAAAGTTAAAATACCTGAAGATAATGTTTATAGAATCTTGGGTGAGAATGATCCCAAAGATGAGGCGGTTCGTTATTCTGAAGTTCTGAAAAACAATTTAGAAATAAAAAATAATTTCCCGGAATTTGATCTTATGCTGCTTGGAATTGGGGATGACGGACATACAGCTTCTATTTTTCCGGATCAAATGAAACTATTGAATTCACAGGATGTGTGTGCTGTCGCGACTCATCCGTCAAGCGGACAGAAGAGAATAACATTAACGGGCAGAGTGATTAATAATTCGAAACGGGTTTATTTTTTAGTAACAGGAAAAAGCAAATCGGAAGTTGTCAAAGATATTTTAGAAAAGAAGAATGATTATTTAAAATATCCCGCAGCTCATATTAAGCCAACTGACGGAGATTTGAACTGGTATCTGGATAAAGAAGCCGCGTTATGATCCCGTGAGAATATAAAATTGCTTACACTGAATTTTTCCAACAAATATATTTCGTTTTTCTGTCTGATAGCAATCACTTACTAATATGCTTTTGAATATAACTGTCTACCGACCATGGTCCCGAACCGTATATAAGAAAAAAAACAAGCAGTGAAAGAACAAGAACTGAAAAAGGAAGATCCGAATTAATTGCAAAAAACCCGCTTGAAATATTTACAAAGACAATTGCACCTACAAGTATTGGAATCTGAAGCAAAACTGCAAATCTTGTAAGCAGTCCGATAGTAATGAGAACACCGCCGGCAATGTGAGTTAAAATAACATAGTGTGCAATTGCAATTGACAGAAACTGTACAGCGGTTGTACTCAGCATGTTAACAATCATTTCCGTATTGACAAATGAAATTCCTTTTGCAATCAAAACCAGACCAAGAAAAATTCTGATTATATCAAGCCATTTGGGATGATGAGCATCAGCCCAGTCTTCTATGTTTGTTATCACTTTCATAACACCCCCTGTTTAGATTTAAAACTTTGGATTTTTGATTTTTGATTTGAATAAAACTGTCTGATGACAGCAGAAGGCTAAAATAGTGCCCGGAGGAAGAAGGAAGTTTAAAATTTTTCATTTGAAACTCCTTATGGATTTGTATTAATTTAATAAAAACTAATCAAAATAATTTTAATATTTAATGTCAAAATTTATTAAAAGTTGTTAAAAGTAAAATATAGTGGCAAGACCGAGAGATATATCAAAAATATCCGATTCATCGCTTTCTGTCATAAATGTATTTCTGACTTTTACATAAGTGTTGACTCCGATATTGTTATCCAATGCAATTAGCAAGCTGAATGAAGCCTGAGGGAAATATCCCTGTTTATAAAAATCGGTAAAGAAACCTGCTCCGAACGTAAGAAGAATTGCAGCAATGTCAACTTCAAGCGGAAAATCATAATTATAAGAAAATCTTAGCTGGTTAAGCTTTGTTTCCCTGAATATCAGAGAATATTCTGCCGCCACTCTGCCGTAATTTACTATTCCGATAGAGAATTCCTTTGTTATCCCTGCATAAAACCTTTTACCCTCAAGCATAAAGATAGGGTTAATCGGAAATAACAAAGCAAGGGTAGTTAGTCCTTCTTCTGATGTGCCTGAATTTATGCTGTTTAAGCTTCGGGGAAAATCTAATTTGAATTGTTTGTGATCTGACTGACAGTAGGAACCTTCAGCAAACAGCATCAAAACTATTACTGATGCAAATAAAAATTTCGTACACATTAAAAATTATTTGTGTCGAAATTAATATTTTGATTATAAAATTACAATTTTATTCGGAGAACAAAGGCGAGACGTCATCATAATATTTCAAAAACTTTTGAAGATTATAATAGGAGCTCCTATAAAAGAATTCTTAATTCCAAAAAATCAAATTTAATGAAGCCGGAAGTTCTTGATTTGTTCAATGGAAAAGAAGATTATATAGAATTTCACAGGCAAATGCATGGTTTAAAGTAGTTAAGAGAATATATCATTGAATAATAAATGACCGATGGCATCGCGCTTTCCGGTGCCATCGCATAAATTTATTTGATCAGCATCATACTCTTTACGTCAACAAATTCCCCTGCAGTCAGTTTATAAAAATAAACCCCGCTTGCAAAATTTCCACCGTCAAATTCTACTTTGTAATTTCCTGCGCTCTGCTTTTCATTAACTAAAGTAGAAATAACTTTTCCTAAACTATTATATACTATAAGTTTGACATTTGACGTTTGACCTTTGACATCAGACGGTACAGTATAACTTATTACAGTCTTAGGATTAAACGGGTTCGGATAATTCTGCTCGAGTGAAAATGTCTTAACAATTTCACTTCCTGTATTGACTCCGACAAGACCGATTCTGTAATGATTAATTTTTACATCGTCCACATACCATCCGTCGGCTGAAACCGTGAAATCGCTGTACAACCGGAATCTGATTTTAAAATTTGACGCTCCGGAAATGTAACTTGTTAAATCCATTGACTGATATGTCCACGCCGACTGTGTACCGGTATAAGATTTAACTGTCTGCCATGAAGTATCAACATTAGTAGAAACTTCCACATAACCAAAATCATAACCGTCTTCAACATCATACTTATGGAAAAAGCTCAGATAAACCACTGACGATGAATCCAGACTTAATGCACTTGCCGATGTCATTGAATTATTAGAGTTATCCGGATAGTTGCCCGACGGACTGTCAGTAAAAGAATGTGTCGGCGAATGTGACTGTGAAGATGTAATTCCCCATGTTTGATTGGTTGTCCAGTTGCTGAACGTTCCTTCAGCATTATCGTTTATCAGAACATTTCCTGTTCCTACGAGAACATATACATGCTGCGAATAAATTGTTACCGTATCCATTATAATTTTTAGATTTGCAGAAAGAGCTGTGTTATTCATTACGGCTGCTCCAATAGTGAAATCAAAGACAGAACTATCTGAAACGAAAGAAGCCATATTCGGATAAATGTATTGCTGCACCGGAATTGTCAGATTTGCGCTAACCGGTGTCAAAGAAATTTTTACATTCGAAGCGGAAACTAAACCTTTGTTTTTAAAAACAACTTTCAAATTTCCTGATTCACCAGCATTGTATGTTTCATTACTGAATTTTTTTGAAACAGGATTACCGTAAGGTCCTGCCACAAGCGACATGTACTGATTTGAAAAAAGCATGTTCTGTGCTAAGGGAATTATTTCGCTTTGTGCAGGCCAGAAACTCGGACCGGTTTCGGGTAATATACTGAATATATGATGATTGGAATGTACTGAATCATTATAAAACCAGTCGCTGGTTCCTCCGCGGACAAAATATCCTAAAGTCTGTGAAGCTGATCCCGTAACGTAATTACTTTTCTCGCTCATGTCACTGAGAAACTGGTTATAAATATTATCGTCAGGAGTAGGCTGCGGATCTATCCAGTCCCATGGTTTTAATAAATAATTTCCGTAGGTATGCGCATTGAATGCTGTATTAAAATTTCTGGAGTTTACAAAGTTCATGACATTCCGTGATTCCATTTCCGAGAATGGAGACGTTCCTCTGTATGTGCTTTGACCTCCTGCACATGAATCTGTACTCGAGCCGCCGTTGGAAGAATTCCAGTATTGATAAATTCCAAAGTTTCTGTTCAGATCTACCCAGCCGCAATTGCCGCTGCCTCGACGGTTACATCTCCACATCCCGCCGCCGTTTGGGTTTGTTGTTTCATTGTAAACATATCCGTCTGCATTAAACACAGGCATCCAGTAAATTTCCCTGTTGTTTAAAATATAAGTAGCAATGGGATCAATGCCGTAATTTTCAAACAACCAGTAGAAGTAATACATTTGTGTTTCCATGCTTTCCGGTTCACGTGCGTGTATCAATGCATTATAAAAAACCTCCGGTCTGCCTGTCGGCGCATCAGGATTTTTTGTAACTCTCACTGCCCACATAGCTCTTCCCTGAAATGTATTACCAATGGAAAACTTTTGTGAAATGAACTGAGGATACTCCATTCTCATTGAATCAAGTTTTGCAACTACTTCACTGTATTTAAGATATCCGCCCATTGTTCCGTATATCGAATGAGAAACATTATCCTTTTGTTTTGCGCCTCTCATCTGTTCGTTGATCTCCGGCTGAGTCATCTTCGGTAAATTATCATAATATTCTTTCCAGTCTTCAACCAAAATTTCAAAAGGAACTCCTGACTTTTTTAGTAATTCAATTTCATATTCAGACAACCACGCATCAAGAAATTTTCCCGGCTTCCGGATTGAATGGTCAATGTGCAAGCCCTCATCCATCATCTTTTTAAAATCGGCGGGATTAGTTGCAAATATTCTGACTTCGGAATATTTTGGTTCGTCATTGATATTACTATTTGAATAAGAAGTTGAGAATAGAATGATCCAACCGAGTGCAACCAGACAGATGAATAAATTTTTAAATATTGGGGTTTTCATAGAGGATAATTTTTTAATTAAATTACTGTCTGAATGTAAATTAAGAAATGTAAATATTCGAATCCCGTTCCATAAAATGGGAAGGCGATAAAATTTATTCACCCATTTCTATTCATGGCCGTTGGCTTCAGCAAACGGATATCAAAATTGTATGGATAAAATTCATCAAATTAAAAAACCACCCGCTCTTACGAACAGGTGGTTATGATTTCAAAATTACTTGTAAATATCTTTTCTGTAACCGGCTTTAAAAACTATAATTAAAAGTTCATTATTAATTATCTCATATAAAATTCTGTAATTTTTCACTCTGATGCGAAAAGAGTTTTTATTTGCTCCTTTGATTTTTTTAATATCTAATGAATTTTTGAAAGGATCCTCGGATAGAATTTTTAGTTTATTTAAAATTTCGATACCTTCTTTTTCTTCCAGTGTATTAAGAAACTTTTGAACTTTTCTTTCTATTCTTAGAGTATACATTCTTCTTATCCCTTACCATAAGTTCTTTTGGTTTAACAACTCCCTTTTTTCTTTTTACAAATTCTTTTTCCATTTCCTCTAAACTTACAAACTCTGAATAATCCCCTCTTTTTATTTTTTGATTTGTTTCAAACACTAAAACAATCTCTTCCGGAGTAAGATAATCAGGGTCTTCTATATTCTTATATCTTTCAGGATGTTTAATTGAATCCTCCAGTGATTTTAAGTAATCATATTCTTCCAAAGGAATTATAACCATTGGCTCAGTTGAATTAATATTGAATGAATTTGATTTCATTTCTTTTAATTTAGCTATTATAAAATAATTTATAGCTATTAATTATTCAAATCATAAAACAAAAAAGCCACCTGTTTTTTCAAACAGGTGGCAATCTTATAAATCTTATAAATCTTACGAATCGAATCTACTTCTTATCCTTATCATCCACAACTTCAAAATCCGCATTCTCTACATTCGGATCCGCTCCGGCTCCGGGCTGCTCTCCGCCGGGCTGTGAACCTGCCTGACCTTGCTGCTGTCCGTCACCTCCGGCAGTTGACTGAGAATACATTTGCGAAGAAGCTTCGTTCCATACTGTGTTATATTCATCCATTGCAGATTTCAGTGTACTTGAGTTATCAGTCTTTATGGCGTCTTTCAGTCTGTCTATAGCAAGCTGAACTTTCGATCGCAGTTCCGGAGTAAGCTTTGCTTCAAATTCTTTCAGCTGCTTCTCTCCCTGGAATACCATCGCGTCCGCCTGATTCTTCATCTCTATCATTTCTTTTCTCTTATTGTCTTCTGCTTCGTGTTCCTTTGCATCTTTCTTCATCTTTTCAATTTCAGCTTCAGACAAACCTGATGAATGCGTGATCTTAATTTGCTGCTGCTTGCCTGTAGTTTTTTCCATAGCCGAAACATTCAGAATACCGTTTGCATCTATATCAAATGTAACTTCAACCTGCGGCACGCCTCTTGGTCCGGGTGGAATTCCGTCGAGATGGAATCTTCCGAGTGTCCTGTTGTCCGTAGCCATCGGTCTCTCTCCCTGAAGCACATGAATTTCAACTGACGGCTGATTATCAGATGCAGTAGAAAATATCTGAGACTTCTTTGTCGGGATAGTTGAGTTGGCTTCAATCAGCTTTGTCATCACTCCGCCGAGAGTTTCAATTCCGAGTGACAACGGCGTTACATCAAGCAATAACACGTCCTGAACATCACCTGCTAAAACACCACCCTGAATTGCTGCGCCAATAGCAACAACTTCATCCGGGTTCACGCTCTTATTCGGCTCTTTGTTGAATAATTTCTTTACAGTTTCCTGAACCATCGGAATTCTTGTTGAACCACCGACTAAAATTACCTCATCTATATCGCTGACTTTGTAACCCGAATCTTCAATCGCTTTCTTACACGGACCAACTGTCCTTTCCACTAAATCGTGAATCAATGATTCAAACTTAGCTCTTGTAATTGTCTCAAGTAAAAACTTCGGTCCTTCTGCAGTAGCAGTAATATATGGTAAATTAACTTCCGTCTGTGAGCTCGTTGACAATGCTTTCTTCGCATTCTCAGCTGCTTCTTTTAATCTCTGTAATGCCATCGCATCTTTTCTAAGATCAATTCCTTCTTTTTTCTTGAATTCATCTGCAAGATAATCAATTAATTTCTGATCAAAGTCATCACCGCCTAAGTGCGTGTCGCCGTTTGTTGACTTAACTTCAAATACACCGTCGCCTAATTCAAGTATTGAAATATCAAACGTTCCGCCGCCTAAGTCATAAACTGCAACTTTCTCGTTTGCTTTCTTTCTGTCGAGTCCGTAAGCAAGCGCTGCTGCTGTCGGCTCATTGATGATTCTCTTTACATCCAGACCTGCAATTTTACCTGCGTCTTTTGTTGCCTGTCTTTGCGAATCATTGAAATAAGCAGGAACAGTAATTACCGCTTCTGTGACCGGCTGACCGACATAATCTTCAGCAGTCTTTTTCATCTTCTGAAGAATCATTGCGGAAATTTCCGGGGGAGAATAAACTCTGTTCTGACCATTGTCGCTTACTTCAATTCTTACAGTATCGTTTTCCCCTTTGATCACTTTGTAAGGGACTTTCTTAATTTCTTCAGTAACCTCATCAAACCTTCTTCCCATAAATCTCTTTATGGAAAATACAGTATTTGTTGGATTGGTTACTGCCTGACGCTTTGCCGGGTCACCCACTAATCTATCGCCTGTCTTAGTAAAAGCTACGACTGACGGGGTAGTTCTTGAACCTTCTGCATTTGGGATTACAACAGGGTCATTTCCTTCCATCACAGCGACACAGGAATTAGTAGTTCCCAGGTCAATTCCTATTATTTTACCCATGATCTTGTTTTCCTTTCTTTAAATTAAAATAATGCAAAAGGCAGTTCACCCATGCATTGTAAATTAAAAAATTGGGGTGAGTTTTTCTCACCCCTGTTATGTTAGTTAAGTTAATTGTTATTTTATGTTAATTTCTTTTACAACAGGTTTTGCTTCTTCAACTTTCGGAAGTGTCAAGTTCAAAACTCCGTCTTTAAATTCTGCATCGATTGCATCAATCTTTATATCTTTTGAGAGATTGAAGTTTCTGCTGATCTCTCCGTAATAGAGCTCATTCATAATCAGATTTGTATCTTCGGTTTTTATTTCTTCTTTCTTTGTACCGGATACAGATAATACATTATTTTCAACCGAAATCTTAATGTCTTCTTTAGTCAATCCCGGCAATTCCATTTTAATACTGAAGTTATCTCTGTTTTCACTAATTTTTACTTTTGGGATGTAATTAGAAGTTAGATTAAGATTTTCCCAGTTGCTGAATAAAGGACTGTTGAAAACTGATTTTAATGTGTCATTAATTAGATCAGAATCTTTTTTGAATTTTACTAAGTTCATTTTTTATCTCCTTAAGTTTATTTTTATTAAATAAATTTGAATTTTTATTCAGTATAGATACAATGGGTGTGCCAAAGTTTGAAAGCCCATTTTTTAAGAAAATTTAAAGATTTATGAAAAAATCAACTGAAATATATTTCGCTAAAAACGAAGTGTTAGGTTAAAGACTGAAGTTTTTGTCAAATATTTGAATCGGTATAAAATTTTTAACCCAGATTGTTCAATAGAATTTTTTTTACCACTTAGGGCACGAAGAACACTAAAGGTTTGAAGGAAATTTGAAACTATAAGAAAAAATTCTTTTGCGATTTTTGAGTAAGTTCTTTGCGCACTTTGCCTTTAAAAACTTTTTAAAGTTTCTATTTAACAATTTAGGTTTAATTAATCGTGCCATCTTCTCCAACAGCTTAATCCGCTGCTTTTTAAAATCCAGTTTGTTCAACAGTTTGTAGTTCTTATTATCCTTTTCTGATGCTCCTGTACTGTACGGGTATTTACATAGGTAAAGGAGACATCTCATAAAGCTCTATATGTTCCATTTATTTTTGAAATCCAGTTTGTTCCGCCTTATGTAGTTCGGAGGATTGAGTCATTTTTTAAACCCTAGCTTATAAAAATTTTCAGATGATTTTACCAGATTTTTTTTAACCAAGATAGTTCATTAGAACATAATTGTATTTCTGCCAAGTGCAAAGAGAACGTTTTAAAACTCAACCTTTATAAGGGGAGGGAGAATATGACTATTGACATTGACTATTGTCCATTCACGATAAAGCATAAAGTTTTGTAAATTGATAATGAAACGTTAAAAATCTATTTTGCATAAAATACATAAAATGTTTGTGGCAAAAAAATTTTTAACAGTACTTTTAATAATATTAACTTCATCAATAATAATACAATCGTGCGGCAAGAAAGAGGAACCGCAGACTTTCATACCACCTGATCAGCAGACGGTTGACAAAGAAAAAGAGCAAAAGGAGCGCGAAGAATTCGAGCGTCTGAAGAGGCTTCGTGACGGCATTACAGATTCAGCTTCAGCAAGTGATACTTCGTCGAGTGCAACCGACAGCTCTAAAGCCGGGGATTCGAAAAAAGAAAACAAAAATTTTGTACAGAAGGAAAAAGAGCTAAATAAAAGATTAGACAACCCGACAGTTGCCGTTGCAGATTATCTTGAATTTTTAAAACGCGGAACAAGTGAAGGCGGAAACTTTGAATTAAACATGAAAAAGGCAAGCCAGCAATGGACAAACAGCGACATTAACAGGTTCAAATCAAATTATAAAAACACAAAGAAAATTGTAATCCTTGAAGAGCCTAAGATTATATCGCAGGACGGCAATAATGCAACGGTAGAAGTAAAAATTCTAAAAACAGATCGAATTGACAGCGAGGATAAAAATCTTGAAATGACAGTAAAGTATAATCTGATAGCAGACGGTAAAGGCAAATGGAAAATTAAAGATAACGTAGTTGTGAAGAAATAATGTTCAACGTTCAATGTTGATGTTTAATTGATTAGTCAATAGAGAAAGCACAATAGTCAAAGAGTAAACTAAGAAACAGACAGGATAAATCCAAAATCTTAATTCAGAAATTTAAAATCAAAATGGGCATATTAGTCAATAAGAAAACAAAAGTTGCAGTACAGGGAATTACGGGTTCGGAAGGTTCTTTTCACACAGAGCAGATGATTGAATACGGGACAAACGTCGTTGCAGGTATTACACCGGGAAAGGGCGGAAGTAAGTTTCAGGATAAGATTCCAATTTTTAATTCTGTTAAGGATGCTGTGAAAGCAACCGGAGCAAATGCATCGGTAATATTTGTACCGGCTTCGTTTGCAGCTGATGCAATAATGGAAGCTGCTGATGCCGGAATTAATGTGATCGTATGCATCACCGAGGGAATCCCTACAAAAGATATGATCACAGCCTATGAGTATGTAAAAAATAAAAATACTGATGCTCATTCAGTCTGCTTCATCGGACCTAACTGTCCGGGAATCATAACTCCGGGAGAATGCAAGATCGGAATAATGCCGGGATTCATTCACAAGAAAGGAAAAGTAGGCGTTATTTCAAGAAGCGGCACGCTTACTTATGAAGCTGTCTGGCAATTAACAAATCTCGGAATCGGACAGTCAACCTGCATAGGAATTGGCGGAGATCCTGTGATAGGAACAAGATTCATAGATGCGGTGAAGCTGTTTAATAAAGACAAAGATACCGAAGCAATTGTAATGATAGGTGAGATCGGAGGGAACGCAGAAGAGGAAGCTGCAGATTACATTAAGAAGAATGTAAAAAAACCGGTGATAGGGTTCATTGCGGGAAGAACTGCTCCCCCGGGAAGAAGGATGGGACATGCCGGTGCTATCATTTCCGGCGGTAAAGGAACTGCTGATGAAAAGATAAAAGTTATGAAGGAGTGCGGGATATTAATTTCAGATTCACCCGCTGAGATAGGAAGGACGGTTCAGAAAGCTCTGGAGAAATTGAAGACTAAGAATTCTCCGAAAAAATCCATAAAAAAATTAAAGAAGAAGATTTTAAAAAAACTTTCGATGAGAAAACCGGCTAAGGGGAAAAAGAAGACAATTGTGAATTCAAAGAGTAAGAAAACAATAAAGAAAAAAATTAAGAAATAAAGGGGTTACTTTTGACAACCATCAGAATAAATAATGCAAAGTTTTACGCTTATCATGGGGTGCTTGATTATGAGAAACAATACGGGAATGAGTTTGAAGTTGATATAGAGATGAAATGCGACATTAGTTCACTCGGCAGTTCAGACGATTTAAAAAAGACTGTTGATTATTTATCTGTTTACAAATTCACTGAAAAGATCTTTAATGAAAGGAAATATAATCTTATCGAGACGGTAAATCAGAATATCTGCAGAGGTATTCTCGAAAATTTCCCTATGGTAAATTCCGTTAAAGTGAAAATCAGAAAGCCAAATGCTCCGCTTGGTATAATTGATTCAGTAGAAGTTGAAAGCAAATTAAAGAGAGACTGAATATGACGCTTGTTTATCTCGGACTCGGTTCAAATAAAGGGGAAAGGATTTCTTACATCAATAATGCATTAGCACAGATAGGATTGATTGAAAATACAAGAATCACAAAGTCATCTTCAGTTTATGAAACAGAACCCTGGGGAGTTGAAGGTCAGGAAGATTATCTGAACAGCGTAATTGAAATTGAGACATCACTAAAACCTGATGTTTTGCTCAGAGAGCTTAAAGGCATTGAAAAGAGTATTGGTCGGATTGAAAATAAAAGATGGTCTGAAAGAGAAATTGACATAGACCTTTTGTTTTACGGAGATGAAATAATAGAGAATGATTTTATGAAAGTGCCACACCCTCAGATTGAATGCAGGAGATTTGTATTGACCCCGATGAATGAAATAGCACCCGGATTTATCCACCCTGTTTTTAAAAAAAGTATTTCGGAATTGTTAAAAGAAACAAAGGACAGCCTTAGAGTATCTAAATTCACATTCAGCAATTCAGCTTAAAATTTTTCATTTGGAAGAGAAAAAGATCAAATACATAGCGATTGAAGGGGTTATAGGCGTAGGCAAAACATCTCTTGCAAGGAAATTAGCTGAGAGACTGAATGCAAAGCTCATTCTGGAAAATTTCAGTGACAATCCATTCCTGGAAAAATTTTATCATGATCCGGTAAGTTATGCATTTCATACTCAGATGTATTTTCTGATGAGCAGGTACAAGCAGCTTCAGGAGATAAAGCAGATTGATTTGTTTCATGAGTTTTATGTCGCAGATTATATTTTCGAAAAGGATAAGATATTTGCTTATCTCAATCTTCAGGATGACGAATTAAAACTGTATGAAAAAATCGTGTCGCTTATCGAGCGGTCAATCGTTATTCCCGATATTATCATTTATCTTCAGTCCAATGTAGAAAGGCTCATGCAGAACATCAGGCACAGGGACAGAGAGATAGAAAAAGAGATTAAGGAGGATTACATAAAGGACCTAAATGAAGGTTACAATTATTTTTTCTTCCGTTATAAGGCAACCAAAGTGATGATTGTAAATTCAGCCGAAATAGATTTTGTAAATAATGAAACTGATTTTGAAAATTTGATTACTGAAATTTTGAAGCCGGAACATTCTGCCATCGAATATTACAATCCGGTCCCGGTAAAGGCAGCAAAGTAAAATATAAATGGCAAGATTAATATTAATATTGCTGGCAGTCTTTTTGTTACTGACGATCATACGAAATATTATAGTGAGATACAAAGTTAATATATCTGCTCGCAATAAATCAAATCAAAACCCGAAGATCAGCAAAGATAAGAGCCAGGACGACGACAACATTACGGATGCCAAGTTTGAAGAAATAAAATAATACCGGGAATGCTTAAATACATATTTAAGATTTTTGGAAGATCGGAATCATCTGTTGATATTTCGAAAATTAATCCTTCGGAAGTCAGAAACATTCTCATTGTTCGTCAGCATAATCAGCTCGGTGATATGCTTTGCTCGGTACCTCTCTTTGCTGCAGTAAGAAAAAGATTTCCGGGTGCGCATATTACTCTTGTAGCTTCCCCGATCAATTATGAAATACTGTTCAGCGACATAAATCCCTACATTGATAAAGTTATAACCTACCGCAAAGCGCCATTCAAAAATCTAATCGAGTTTTATAAAGAGTTAAAGTATCACGATTATCAAATCGGCATTGTACCTTCTACAGTTTCAATTTCGAGAACTTCTCATTTCATTAACTTCTTTTCGGGAGCAAAAATAAGGGTCGGTGTAAAAAGCATTGATGACAAAATCAATTCGGTTGATTATTTGCTTAATGTAAAATCGGATTTTAAGTGGGATACAAGGAAGCTTCATCAGGTTGAAAGAAATCTTGATGTCAGCAGGCAGATTAACTGTGATCTCACTGAGCAGGAAAAAAAAGCTGTAATGATTCATCTGAGTGAAGAGGAATTAAAGTTCGCAGAAAATTTTTTGCGTGATAATTTTCCCGATAAAAATAAACTTGTTATTTCAATTCATCCCGGAGCCGGGAAGATTCCCAACAGGTGGAGTAAGGAAAATTTCGTTGAACTTGTAAAGATGCTCAATAAAAAATACAATTCTTATTTTCTGATTACTTCCGGAGCAATAGATAAGGAAATCACTGATGAAGTCAGGCATCAATTGTCATCCCATAATATAAATTGTACGGTTCTTGAAAATACTCCAATCAGGAAAGTCGGCGCGGTGATAAAATCAACAGATCTTTACATAACAAATGACACGGGAACCCTGCACGTTGCAGGAGGAGTGAATGCAGATGTCGTATCGCTGTTCGGACCGACACACGGGTATGAGTGGGCTCCGGTTGGAAAGAATAAAATTTTCATTCAGTCGCCGACAAAAAACATAAACGACATTACAGTTGAACAGGTATTTGAAGCATCGTGCAGGCTGCTTGAAAAATATTCCCGGAAGAACGAAAATGCAACGGGCATTCATCAAAAAATATAATCAAACACTCAGTGAATAATGTCCTCGCTGCAATAGACATAGGTACTAATTCTTTTCATCTTGTCATTGCTAAAATCGACAGTAAGAAAAGATTTACTGTTTTGACACGCGATAAGGAAGTTGTAAGATTTGGCAGCAGCTCAAATGATATGAAGTATTTATCCCCGGAAGCGATTGATCGGGGAGTGGCAACTCTGAAAAGATTTAAACTGGTATGTGATTCTCATAATGCGGACATAATAGCCATTGCAACGAGCGCGACACGGGAAGCTTTAAACAAGCAGGATTTTCTTCAGAGAGTATTCAAAGAAACAGGAATAGAAATAAATATCGTATCCGGTTATGAGGAAGCGAGATTAATTTATCTCGGCGTTCTTCAGTCACTCGATATTTATAAGAAAAAAATACTGCTGATAGACATTGGAGGAGGAAGCACCGAATTTTTAATCGGCGAGAAGGGCGAAGTAAAGATTGCAAGCAGCATCAAGGTCGGTGCAGTCCGGCTTACAAATAAATTTTCTCTTGATGCGAAAGTAAATAAAAGTGATCTGAAGAATTCGAAATTATTTGTAAAAGGCGCAATCAATCAGATAGTCCGGACTCTTGAAACGGTTGATTATGATTTAGTTGTCGGCTCGTCGGGAACAATAAACAACATCGGCTCAATTATCAGCTTTGACAACACTCCTACCGAAGATTTTGAGATCAGTCTCAACGGTTTTGTAATTAAAAAGAAAGCTCTGCAGACCGCACTGGAAAAAATTTACAATGCCGATACCCCGGAAGAGAGATTAAATATACCCGGGCTTGACCCGAAGCGGGCGGACATAATTACCGCAGGAGCCGTGATTCTTGAACAGATATTCGATGAACTTAAAATCGAAAAGATGACTCTCTCAGGTTTTGCCTTGAGAGAAGGAATCATCATGAATTACATTCAGCAGAACAGCGGTGAATATGATTTCGGACATCTTACAGATGTGAGGTATAACAGTGTCATTCATCTCGGAGATCTGACTAATTACGATAAATCTCATGCCGGTCAGGTGCTGAAACTTTCGAATAAAATTTTTGATTTTATTAAGCTTAAGTTTGAGTTCAGTGATGATGAAAGGGAATATCTTGAAGCAGCGTCTTTGCTTCACGACATAGGATATTATATTTCACATACGGGACATCATAAGCATTCATATTATCTGATAAGAAATTATGAGATGCTCGGATTCAACGATAAGGAAATTGAGATCATCGCAAACATTGCGCGCTATCACCGTAAATCTCATCCGAAATTAAAACACGAGGGATACAACAAGCTTGATTCCGAAGGCAAGGAACTTGTGAATAAACTTGCAGGTATTTTGAGAATAGCAGATGCACTGGACAGAAGCCATAAATCAGTTGTGAATGATCTGGACATAAGCATTAAAGATAAAACCCTTGAAATAAAACTGAAGTCTTGTTCAGGAGATCCTTCACTGGAAATCTGGGGGGCTAATATCAGGAAAGGTTTATTTGAACAAAGCTTCGGTTATGAAGTGAAGATAAAGTATGAAAGCTGATTAACGGATTTTCCGAATGACAGTGATTTTGATCTGAATCAAAAGTAAAAAATTATCTTCGCGGTTAGGATTTTTTTTTCATTTGAAATGTTTATTTAATAATCACAGACTCAAAAAGATCATGAATAAGCTTTTTACATTATTGATACTGATTAAAGTATTGTTTCTTTCATTTACTTTAAGATCTTCAAATGCAGCTCCAACTGATAATAAAACTGAAATATTTATTATAGGAACGGTACACAAAGGTACTTTTAATTTTGACGGAGATACTCTTCTGAATATTCTGAATAAAGTTAATCCGGATGTGATTCTCGTAGAATGCGATACATCTTATATGACTTCCGATTTTAAATTAAAAAATGAAGTTAAATACATTTTCCCGGAAACCCAGGCAATTACTGAGTATTTGAAAAATAAGCATGCGGAATTGAGACCTTATGATATCAACGGAAGAGATACTTTTTTGAACAACTATAACAGAAAACGTTATGAAAGAAATTTTTTTAAAGATATAAATACTCTTTCAAAGGAAGGAAAGTTAAATACTGAAGCAATTGACATTTTAAACAAAATTTTAGGCATGATGAATATAGCAGATGAAATGGCAAATCAGAGAGCTTCATACATCAACAATCACGAAGGCAGCCAGAAAATTGATACGATCAACTTTTATACTTACTCCGGGTTGAGTTTGCTGATTGACTCCGTGCCGGAGCTGAATGAATACAAGTCTTACTGGGAGCAGGAACATGACTACTGGCAGCTCAGAAATGATACAATGCTCAAAAATATTCTCGGTTACGAAAAGCTCTTTAAAGGAAAAAAGATAGTTGTGCTGTGCGGGTTCTCACATAAAAATATTTTAAAGAATGGTCTTACCGGTGAATCCAATGGAAACATAATTGTAAGAGAATTCTGGGAGCATTGAGATAAAGTTCGATAACCAAAACAATATTTATAATTCCTATATGCTCCAGACTCTCCGAAAACGATCAAGTTTGGTCTGCCTCAAAGGCTCAAAGGATTTGTTTTGAAAATTTTTAACTTTGAGTCTTCGAGACTTTGAGGCGATTTTGTGCTTTCGGATATCAAAAGTTCTCCACTATCTCTTTCCCAAACTCCGAACACTTTACTTCAGTCGCGCCGACCATCTGCTTGGCAAAATCAAATGTAACTCTTTTACTTGCTATTGCATTGCGAATACCGTTCTCTATCAGATCTGCCGCTTCCTTCCATCCCATATAATTCAGCATCATCATTCCGGATAAAATTAGTGACGAAGGATTTACTTTATCGAGTCCTGCAAATGAAGGCGCAGTTCCATGAGTCGCTTCAAATATGGCATCGCCCGTTATGTAATTTATGTTTCCTCCGGGAGCAATTCCGATTCCGCCTACCTGTGCTGCAATAGCATCTGAGAGATAATCACCGTTAAGATTTGTAGTTGCAATAATGTCAAAATCTTCCGGGTCAGTCAGAACTTTCTGAAGTGTGTTATCGGCTATGGCATCTTTTATCAGAATTTTACCGGCTCTCATAGCATCATCTCTTTGTCTGTTTGCTGCTTCCGTTCCGCTTGATTCATGAGTTCTCTCCCATTGCATCATAGTATAAATTTTATCGGCAAACAATTCTTCGGCGATCTCATAACACCAGTTTCGGAATGAACCAGATGTAAACTTCATTATGTTTCCTTTGTGTACAATCGTTATCGACTTACGGTTATGCTCAATTGCATATTTGACAGCAGCTATCATCAGTCTCTGCGAACCGACTCTTGAAATCACTTTAATTCCCAGACCAACTTCCACTTCATCGGTTTCGGGAAGACCTTCAGCTTTAAGAAAATCATTTGTCTTCTCAAGCGTGCCGAATCTTATCTTATCAAATCTTTCGGGAAATTTTTCTTTAATGAAGTCCATAAGAATGCTGTTGTCATCAGTTCCCGCTTTGAATTCAATCCCCGTGTAAATGTCTTCTGTGTTCTCTCTGAAAATTACCATGTCAACTTTATCCGGTCTTCTAAGCGGAG
>CAYNTN010000067.1:14804-25943 GCA_964399995.1 uncultured Ignavibacteriaceae bacterium | reverse complement strand
TTACTAATTACTAATTACTAATTACTAATTACTAATTAAATCACTCACACTTTAAGCATTAATCTGTAAACTTTACAAACTTTACAAACTTTAAAAACTTTAAAAACTTTAAAAAACCTTCAACTTTCTAAATGGATAAAACCTTTTTCACTCCCGGTCCGACAGAGCTTTATCCGGATGTAAAAACATATATACAACAGGCGTTAGATGATAACATATGTTCTATCAATCATCGCAGCAGCGATTTCATGGAAATTTATAAAAAGACAACGGATAATCTCAGGAAACTCTTAAGCATTCCCGGAAACTATCATATTTATTTTCTCAGCTCCGCAACAGAATGTATGGACAGGATCATTCAGAACTGTGTTGAAGAAAGAAGCTTTCATTTTGTAAACGGAGCATTTGCAGAGCGATTTTATAAAACGGCCATTGAGCTAAATAAGAAAGCTGATAAAGCCGAAGTATCATACGGGGAAGGATTTGATTTTGAGAAAATAGAAATTAAAAATAATCCCGGATTAATCTGCATCACACAAAACGAGACCAGTACCGGAGTTGCAATTTCCCCCGGGGATATTTACCGGCTGAAGCAAAAGTATCAGGCTTCGTTAATTTCTGTTGATATTGTAACTTCAACTCCTTACATAGCTCTTGACTATAATAAAATTGATTGCGCATTTTTTTCCGTTCAGAAGGGATTCGGTATGCCCGCAGGTCTTGGAGTTCTTATCATCAATGACAAATGCCTTGAACAGGCAAAATATCTGAGAAGCAAAAAGGTTTCCATCGGATGTTATCATAATTTCCTTTCTCTTAATGAAAATGCCTTAAAACATCAGACTACAGAAACGCCGAATGTGCTGGCAATTTATTTGCTTTGCAAAGTATCTGAGCATCTGAATAAATACGGTATCGAAAGGATCAGAAAAGAAACTGAGGATAAAGCAAATCTGTTATACGATTTTTTTGATAATCACAAGACAATGAAACCTTTTGTAAAAAATAAATTCAACCGGTCAAAGACGATAATTGTAATTGAAACCGGGGACATGCAAAGTAATATTAAAAAATTACTTTCCGAACACGGAATAATTGTCGGTTCAGGATACGGAAAATTTAAAGAAACACAAATCAGAATTGCAAATTTTCCTATGCATAAAACTGAAGATGTAAAAAGGATTATTGACTTGCTGTAAATAATGACAGATCTCAAGGAACAATCCTGCCAATAAACAAAACTGCATTGTTATAAGAAATTAACAAATCGAACAGATCAACAACCGAATCACCATTGCAATCTTCGGAAATATAACCGGTTAAAAAATTATTAGCTTTATTATAAATTCTTATTTCATCCGTAAGATCTATGAAACCATTCTGATCCACGTCTCCGCTGTAGATACCCCATCTATTTCCAATGGATTTTAAGTTATTACCATAAGCAGAATTTACGGTCCCGGTAAAATCATAGTACACTTTTGAGCCAAATAAGTAATTTACCGGTGCAGCGCTCCATGTTTCAAGTGAGTTCCTGTGTCTCATTTCCAGATAATAATTTCCGGGAGATAAATTAGTGTGAAATTTTAAGGAAGAATTAAATGACACAGAATCCATTACACCCTTGGCAGAGTCAGCTACCGTATATGGCGGTCCTGAATTGCGTAAATAAACTTTTACTGTATCTTTCATTCTCAGCCGCTGATTGTTAATATCAAAAAAACCTTCAGGGAAAATTTTGATTTCAAAATTCGGCAGTAACTCTATTGTAGCTGAATACGCCTGGTAAATACCGGTAGAATTATCATACCAAATTGGAATTATTTTATCATGGCTTGATACAGTGCCAATATAAGAACCAATATATTCGTCATAACCAAAAAGAGGAACTGCAGTTCTGCCGAGTTTAAATTTATGATCGGATATTTTAGTGTCTTTAAAACTGTTTCCTCCATCTGTCGATCGTGATAAAAAAACTTCAAATGAATCATTTGATACAGAATTTCTTGCATCATAATAAAATATATTTATACCGCCGTATTTATCAATGTTCATCGAAGGTTTCGTTTGAATTTTAAAACTCCCGGTACTGTCCTGATTAACTTTCTTTTTATAATTCCAGCTTAACCCGCCATCTACAGAACGATGTAAAACTACATCCAGTTTATCAGAATTTTTTCCGACATTTACAATATATCCCCATCCGTTTCGCTGACCTCCGCTGATATCAATCTCAATACTTGGCACGCCTGTGAGGTAGATGTCATTATAAGAATACGATATTATGGTTGAGTCAGTAATTACGGCTAAATCATTGTTCATTATCCAATTGATTCCCCCGTTCAATGATTTTGCAATTCCCAGATAAGAATGATTAGTATTCCATAATACAAACAATTCACCATTGTTTCCAACCGTTATATCGGAAATTAATCTGAATTTATAAATAGGATTTACACTTGTAACTCTTCTTGAAGAGTCCCAGCTCATACCACCGTTAGTTGAAATTGAAAGAAAAACTCCTTTAACTTCACCGCTGTCTGCAATTTCATCATAAGCAACATAACTTCTTCCGAGAAATGGGCTTGTATGAACATTATCTGTTTCGGAAATCGGTTTGTCAGCTGTATCAACACCCGGAATGTAAATTACAGAGGACCAGCTTGAACCATTGTTTACAGAATAACATGAGCCAACTTTCCAGTTAGCTCCGCCTGTTTGTGAAGGTGCAATGAAAGTCATTATAAAATTTCCGTTCTGAGTAATCAATAAGGTTGGATCACCTACCGTTACAATTGTATTGCCGGCAGTATTTTTAATGTTATCAGTACCTGACCAGTTCATTCCATTGTTTGTTGTTATATAAAACCCCGTAGAATATCCTCCTTCAATAAAATTAGTTATCGCTGATGCAGCTTTTACATTTGAATCTGACGGATGCGAAAAAGCTGAAATCTCAACCTGCACATAGGGACTCGGAAATATTTTATAATTTGTTCCCGTAAATTCACTCACAGAATTAATTTCACTTAAAGCGTTGTCTTTATTTTCAATAAAATATTTTCCTAAAACAGGAATAATAATTATAAGCAATAACGGGAATTTAAAGATTTTCATAATTATTTAGTATGATTGTTCATATAACGGCATCAATCTTTTAACCGTAATACTTAATTCAGTGCTGATTTAAAAATATCCAGTGCCTTACTTAAGTCATCTTCGCTCACATCCAGATGAAAGACGGCGCGCAAATTATCGTAGCTGCCCGAGGAAATCAGCAAACCTTTTTCCATTAGTAAACTGATTAATTTATTTTTGGAAGTTTTGTCAGAATTGAATATTACGATGTTTGTATGAACTGATTGTAAATCTACATTGACACATTTTATTTTATTTATTTCTTCCGCAAAATATTTTGCTTTACTATTATCTTCTTTGAGTCTGTCGATGTTATTACTGAGTGCATAAAGAGCGGCTGCAGCGAGAATCCCTGACTGCCTCATCCCTCCGCCAAGAATTTTTCTCCACTTCCGTGCCGTTTCAATGAACTCTTTATCTCCGCAGAGTATTGAACCGACCGGACATCCGAGACCTTTCGAAAAGCAAAATGAAACCGAATCGAAATAATCCGCATAGCCTTTTAAAGTAATCCCCGTCTCAGCATAAGCATTGAATATTCTGGCACCGTCCAGATGAAGCTTGATATTATTTTCCCTTGCTGCTCTTGAAATGTCTCTTATAACTTCAACCGGCTGTATCACACCTCCGGCTCTGTTGTGTGTATTCTCAATGCAGATTAATCTGGTAACGGGATAATAATATTCCTGTGACCGTATATGCTTATCTATATCATTTTCTGTCATAATTCCCATTTCACCTTTAACCTGAAGAAGCTGAACATTCGAAATTACCGCCGGTGCACCGGTTTCATAATTTAAAATATGTGATTCACTTTCAACTATAACCTCATCACCGGGGATGGTATGGCACTTTATTGCAAGCTGATTACCCATTACACCTGAAGTAACAAACAAAGCAGCTTCTTTACCCGAAAGCTTTGCACATTTTTCCTGAAGCTCGTTTACAGTAGGATCTTCTTCGAATACGTCATCACCTAATTTTGCGCTGAGCATAGCCTCGAGCATTTCCTTGGATGGCTTTGTAACGGTGTCGCTGCGAAGGTCAATGGGTGGTCCTGAAATCATAAATCTTTGTAGGCATCTTTCTGTGCCTGATATTATTAATAATAATTAAGTTCTCTTTAACTAATACCTGATAAACAATTCTGTAAATCACCCACTCTTATTCTGTAATAAGAATTTACACCTTTAATTTTTCTGACATTGATGGGAAATGGGTTCTTAGGTAAGTTTTCTATTTTATAATTAATACTATTTATTAATTCTTTTGATATTTTATTCAACTCTTTTTCAGCCGTTTTCTTCCACTTCAATGTATATGCTTTCACTTCTTTTTCAAATTTTTCATAAAAGAAACAACTATCTTCATTTAGAGCCGCCTCATTTTTTCTCTTTCAAAAAGCTGAAAGAGTGAACCTCACCAGTATCTTCTTTGAATAGTTGTACAAAATAATCCCCACCATTAGATTTTAATTTCATAAATCATTTTATAAAAAATTGTACTTATGCTCATAAGCTGGCATAGCCAGAACCAAAGAAGATAAAAAACTATTCAATAACTTTTTTGACTCTTCTCAGATAATAGTCTGAGATACTCTACTAAATTTTCTTACCATTTTGAGTAGGATTTAACTTGTGACTGAGTAACTCGTAACTCCTAAACTGGCATAGCCAGAACCAAAATGCTTGAAAATTTATTTTCTCAGACTAATAGTCTGAGCTACATTAAAATCTTTTTTTGAAATAAATTTTCTTAGCATTTTGAGTAGGATTTAACTTGTGACTGAGTAACTCGTAACTTGTAACTTGTAACTTGTAACTTGTAACTTGTATCTTGTAACTGACTTAAAACATCTTCTCCTGTGAATCATCTTTCTCTTCCTCTACTATCCGTGCTACTGCAGATATGGTATCACTTTCACTTAAACGAATTACTCTGACACCCTGCGCATTCCTTCCCATTACTCTGATCTCCTTCATCTTCTGTCTTATAAGAATTCCTTTAGAAGTGATTATCATCAGGTCATCCGAGTCGGTTACTTCCTTTATTGAAATTAATTTTCCGACTTTGTCTGTTGTCTTAACGGTGATCACGCCTTTGCCTCCTCTATTCGTAACCCGGTAATCCGCAAGGTCACTTCTCTTTCCAAATCCCTTGTCCGTGATAACCAGTATAGTTGCGCTTGGTCTTTGAACCGCTACCAGACCTACTACAAAATCTCCTTTCGCTAACTTTATTCCGCGCACACCGGTTGCTGTCCTGCCCATATCCCTGACTAATGATTCATTAAATCTTATTGCCTGTCCGTCATGAGTGCCTATTACAATTTCCTGTGAGCCATTGGTTAATTTTACTTCAACCAATTTGTCATTACTGTTTAATTTAATTGCCTGTATTCCGTTTCGTCTTATATTGGAGTAGCTTTCAAGTGTTGTTTTCTTGATCGTTCCCATCTTTGTAACCATTGTTACAAATAACGGCTCCGTAAAGTCTTTCACCATTACAAATGATGAAATCTCTTCATCCTTTTCTTTTTCTATTAAGTTCAGAATTGATTTTCCGCGTGAAGTCCTGCTGCCTTCGGGAATATCATAGACTTTTAGCCAGTAACATTTCCCTTTGTCAGTAAAAAACATTATATACTGATGTGTAGATCCGATGAACATATGTTCAATAAAGTCATCTTCAGCACTGCCTGTTGATGCAGCAGTGATTCCTTTACCGCCTCTGCCCTGTGATTTATACGAATTTACCGGTATGCGTTTTATAAATCCTTTATTTGAAATTGTAATAACGACATCTTCTTCCTTAATCAGCTCTTTCATCATTTCATCATCAGATATTTTCTTTACATCATGTATTATTTCGGTTCTTCTTTCATCACCGTATTTTTCCTTGATCTGCTTGAGATCATCGCAAATCATTTCCCTTCTCAATTGCTCGCTCTTTAAAATATTCTTAAGCTTTTCAATCGCTTTCAGAATGTCTTTGTATTCATCTTCAATCTTTTTTCGTTCAAGTCCTGTTAATCTCTGAAGCCTCATATTCAGTATTTCGGTTGATTGAACGTCCGTCAGCTTAAACTTCTTCATCAATCCTTCCTTAGCCGTTTGCGTATCCTTGGATTTTTTAATAAGCTTAATGACTTCATCAATATTATCAAGCGCTATTATATATCCTTCAAGAATGTGAGCCCTCTTCTCTGCTGCGTCAAGTTCAAATTTAGATCTGCGTACAATTACATTCAGTCTGTGCTTTATGAAATGCTCCATCATTTCCTTTAGATTCAATACTTTCGGAACACCGTCTACCAACGCGAGCATTATCACCCCGAATGTTACCTGCATCTGAGTGAATTTATAAAGCTTATTCATTATCACGTGAGCATTCGCATCCCGCTTCAATCCAATTACTATTCTCATACCGTCCCTGTCACTTTCATCATTAATGTCGGATATGTCTTCCAGTTTTTTATCCCTTACAAGCTGAGCTATCATTTCTATGAGAGAAACTTTGTTTACCTGGTAAGGTATCTCTGAAATGATAATATTTTGTTTCCCGTTTTTTTCTGTTTCAATGGAAACCTTTGCTCTTAGTATTATTTTCCCTCTGCCTGTTTCAAATGCTTCTTTTACAGGTTCATATCCGTAAATAAGACCACCCGTTGGAAAATCAGGAGCAATGACGTACTTCATTAGTTTTTTAACATCAGCATCGGAATTTTTAACTAAATAAATAATGCCGTCACAAACTTCAGTCAGATTGTGAGGAGGAATGTTTGTCGCCATACCTACTGCTATACCGTTCGAACCGTTAACAAGCAGGTTCGGAATTACAGACGGAAGTACCGATGGCTCTTTTAATGTGTCATCAAAGTTAGGAATAAAATCTACTGTATTCTTTTCAAGATCTTCAAGAATTGACTCCGCTACCCGTGACAATCTTGCTTCTGTATATCTCATTGCCGCAGGGGCATCACCGTCAACTGATCCGAAATTTCCCTGCCCGTCAACAAGAGGATATCGCAATGAAAATTCCTGAACCATTCTTACCATTGCATCATATACAGATTTATCTCCGTGCGGATGATATTTACCAAGAACTTCACCCACAATACGAGCTGATTTTTTGGGAGGGCGGTTGGCTGCTAATCCTAATTCACTCATCCCGAATAAAACCCTGCGGTGAACAGGTTTTAAACCATCTCTTACATCTGGCAGAGCCCTCGCAACGATTACTGACATGGAATAATCAATATATGAAGACTTCATTTCATCTTCTATATTGACGGGTATTATTTTTTCGTTAGCCATTCTTATTTAATTATAAATTATAAATGATAAATTCTAAATTTTTAATAGTAATTGGTTACATTTCAAACTATGCGAGGAGAGTTAAACATTTGAAATTTGCAATTTGTAATTGATAAGTGGAGCTAACCGGAATCGAACCGGTGGTCTTTTCATTGCGAACGAAACGCTTTACCAGCTAAGCTATAGCCCCGTTAGATCTGGAATTTGGAATTTCGGATTTGGGATTTTATTTTGTTTGAACTTATGACAAGTTGAAGATTATGCAAACACCAGTTTTACAAATTCCAAATCCTAAATTCCAATTCCCAAATTTGCATAATTTACTCAATTTCACAAACTTTTACAATGAATAGATTGATGGGAGATTCACATACAATAAGGCTTTGCGGTGATTAATCAACGTCCGATGGATCATAATCTATCTGTATGGTTTCCTCAATTTTGCCGCATAGAGTATCTATGATAACAGCCGTAAGCTTGTTTTTGTAAACGCATCCTGTATCTATATTAGCATAGTAATTTTTTTTATATACCATTTCTTTAAGAGGTGTATGCCCGAATATCTGCAGCTGATGTATGTACGCCGGAGTATCCCGGTTCCATAAAATTGAAATATCGTTTCCGCCTTCTATAATACCGGCATGAGATATCATTACTTTCTGAATATCATATTTCAAAGGAAGATTCTTAATGTAATCATAATGTCCAATGTCTCTCAATTCCTTCCTGAACTTCTTAAAATCTGAAAACACCTTTGAACCTACATATGAAAACTGCGTTTCTTTTCCGCCGTTGTAATAATAAAGCTCTGCATCCCGGAACAGGAAACCGAAAAATTTATCCGAATTATCAATGGCTTTTATCAGCATATCCTCATGATTCCCTTTAACCGGATTAATGGAATTCTGCATGCAAAATTCAACCACTTCCTTTGAATACTTGCCTCTGTCGATTAAATCACCGACAGAGTAGATATTCCGGACATCCTTAATTTTGAAAAATATTTTTTCCAGTGTGTTTATGCATCCGTGAATGTCACCGATTATAGCTATATTTTTGGAGTTGTTCATTAAGAAATTTAATTGAATAAAATTTAATTATTAATAAATATAAATTATACCTAATAAATTATAATCAATGTCATCCGGCATAATATTATTTGACGGCGTCTGTAATCTCTGCAATTCCAGCGTCAATTTTATTATAGACCGCGATAAAAAAAATAAATACAAATTCGCTTCGCTTCAGTCGGAAACAGGACAGAAATATCTAAACAAATTCTGTTTGAATAGCAAAGAATTTGATTCCATCGTACTCATCGAAAATGAGAAATATTATCTCAGATCCGAAGCTGTTATTAAGATTGCTAAAAATTTTAACGGGCTATGGAAATTGCTTTATGGTTTTATCATTATACCTGAACCAATCCGGGATTATTTTTACGATATTCTGGCGAACAACAGATATAAATGGTTCGGTAAAAAGGATTCCTGCAGAGTTCCCACACCTGAATTAAAAGAAAAATTTTTGTGAAGATCTGCGGTAAGCCACATTTTTCAGTTTTATTAATCTTCCCAGCAATAGTGAAGAATGTTGAAAAATGTGCCGCACCTCCTGCTAAGTGGATTTATATAAAATTTTAGATAAGTTATATTTATTTATGCAAAATAAAACGAAATATTTAGTTACTGCTGCGCTGCCTACTGCAAATAATTATGTTCATATCGGACATCTTGTCGGTGCTTACCTTACTCCCGATATATATGTAAGATCCCGTAAACTTAAAAATGATGATGTTATTTTTATTTGCGGATCAGATGAATACGGAACTGCCATTGAAATGGCGGCTCTGAGTCAGAATGTAACACCGAAGGAAATTATAGATACTTATCATTTTTCAAACAAGAAAGCTTTTGAAGATATTGGAATTGAGTTTGATATTTTTTCCAGGACATCAAATAAGATTCACAGCGACACGGCTCAGGAATTCTTTCTGAACTTATACAATAAAAATATTTTAATTCAAAAAACAGAAAAGCAATTGTTTTCCAATAAGGAGCAAAGATTTCTTGCTGACCGGTTTGTAACCGGAACATGCCCGGTGTGCGGATACGAAGAAGCTCGCGGCGATGAATGCCCGAATTGCGGGAGTAATCTCTCCCCTCTTGAGCTTATTAATCCGCGTTCTAAAATCACCGGCGATACACCGGTAATAAAAGAAGCTACACATTTATATTTCCCGCTGGAAAAGTATCAGGACAATTTGAAGGAATGGATTTTTTCAAGGAAGAACTGGAAACAAAATGTTTTGAATTACTGCAAAAGCTGGTTTAACGCAGGATTGAGAGACAGAGCAATAACACGCGATCTTGAATGGGGTGTAAAAATACCACTGGATGGATTTGAAGGAAAAGTAATTTATGTCTGGTTTGAAGCACCGGTAGGATACATATCCGCAACGAAGGAATTATTTATTGAAAGGAATGATCCTGAAAAATGGAAGGATTACTGGATGAATGAAAATACCAAACTGATTCATTTCATCGGAAAGGATAATGTAGTATTTCATGCAATAATTTTTCCAGCAGCACTTATGGCTCATGGCAGATTCATTCTTCCGGATAATATTCCTGCAAATGAATTTCTGAATATCAAAGGTGAGAAGCTTTCTAAAAGCAAGGACAACGGGATTTTAGTTAAAGATATTGTTAAAAAATTTGATCCCGATGTTATCCGTTACACGCTTACATCTATTCTCCCCGAAAATAAAGATTCGGAATTTGAAATGAAAGATCTTCAAACTAAGAATAACAGCGAGCTTGCTGCCATTCTTGGTAATTTCATCAACAGAACGGTTGTGTTTGCGAAGAATAAATTCGATAACAAGATTCCCGGAATTAACCGATTAGAGAAAGCTGACGAAAAAATAATTCTTTACATAAAAACACAGGCTGATACTATTTCAGAGCTTCTGGATACTTTCAAATTCAGGGAAGCTCTGTTTGAAACTATGAATGTGGCACGAGCTGCCAATAAGTATTTCAATGATTCCGAACCTTGGAAATTGATTAAAGATGATAAGAAGCGCTGTGAAACTGTTATCAATGTTTGTCTTGAAATCTGTCATTCAATTGCTATTTTATTTTCACCTTTTATTCCGTTTACTTCAGACAGGATTTTGAAAATACTTAACAAAGATAAATCCGACTTTAACTGGTTCAAAGCCGGCGAGCTTGTTTTAAAACCCGGAACCGAACTTGGTGTGAATGAAATTCTGTTTCCTCAAATCGAAGATAAACAAATTGATACAGAAATGAATTCGGATAAATTTACCGAGAGTAAAAAAGATATCCCTGAAAATGTAATCAGTATTGATGATTTTAAGAAAGTAAACCTGAAGGTAGCAAAAGTCATTGAATGTGAAGCAGTTCCAAAAAGCAAAAAGCTCTTAAAGTTGAAATTAAAAATTGGAAACGCAGAAAAGCAGATAGTCTCAGGAATTTCCGAACACTATAAACCCGAACAGCTCATCGGTAAACTTATTGTAGTGGTTGACAATCTAAAGCCCTCAAAACTGATGGGCATTGATTCAGAGGGAATGCTTCTTGCTGCAAAGCAAAACGGGGAACTCCGAATTGTTACCATAGACGGAGACATAGATACAGGAGCGGAAGTTAGCTAGTAG
>CAYNTN010000067.1:0-14704 GCA_964399995.1 uncultured Ignavibacteriaceae bacterium | reverse complement strand
TTCTTAAAGTTCTTAAAGTTCTTAAAGTTCTTAAAGTTCTTAAAGTTCTTAAAGTTCTTAAAGTCACAAACTTGAAAAAATTAGTGAACTTAACGTACTTAATTTGACTTACGATTTTGGAATTAGGAAATACGATTTAGATTCCCGGACTTTTGTGATGGGTATATTGAATATTACTCCTGATTCATTTTCTGACGGAGGTAAGTATTTTGACGGCAGATTGAATTTAGATAAAGTTATTGCAGATGCAGTTCAAATGGAAGATGACGGTGCAGATTTTATTGATGTGGGAGGTGAGTCAACCAGACCGGGTTCAGACAGAGTTTCCATTGATGAAGAGCTGGAAAGGGTGATTCCGGTTATCAGTTCATTAAGAAAAAATGTCAGCATACCTGTTTCTATTGATACATACAAAAGTGAGGTAGCAGATGAAGCACTAAAAGAGGGAGCCTGTATTGTAAATGATATTAGCGGATTCAGGTTTGATGAAAACATGGCTGAAGTTACTGCCGGACATAATGCGAGCTGTATTCTGATGCACATTAAAGGAACACCAAGGGATATGCAGAAAAATCCTGTATATGTAGATGTTGTCAGCGAAGTTTACAATTATTTGAATGAATCTATTTCCATTGCAAAAAATTCGGGTATTAAGCAAATTATCATAGATACAGGAATAGGATTTGGAAAAACACTTGAACATAATCTTGAATTAATAAGACATTTAAAAGAATTTAAAAAACCCGGATATCCTGTCTTGCTGGGGGTTTCAAGAAAAAGTTTTATTGACAAAATCTACCCGTCACAGTCGACTGAAAGGATAGAAGGAACAATAGCTGCAAATGTAATCGGTATCATGAACGCGGTGAATATAATCAGGGTTCATGATGTTTTGAAAAACAAAAAAGCTGCAAGAATAGCAGATAAAATCTTAGGAAAATATTAGTTGGAAAATCGGGAAAACATTTCGGAAAAATTACTTTCACAAAACCTGATAAATAATCCAAAGGATTCGGAAGAAATTTTTGAGTTTGATATTATTGGGATGAGCTGTACTAACTGCTCTAAAAGCATAAAATCATATCTTACAAAGTTAGAAGGTATTTCTGTAGTTGAAATTAATTATGCCTCGGAAAGCGGTGAAGTAATACATGATTCGAATATTATCTCAAGGGAAAAAATTAAAAAGGAAATCAAGAATCTCGGTTATGATGTTTCAAGCGAAGATGAAGAGTATGAAGCCGAACAGCTCAGAAAAACCAATCTTAAAAGACAAAAAGAAAAAATAATTATCTCTGTTGTTCTGTCGGTGCTGATAATGGGCATCAGCATGAAAGAGCATTTACCGGTGATTAATCTGATTCCGCTTACCGTTAACCTGCAACTTATTTTGCTTTTCATATTCACTACAATTGTAATCTTCTGGTGCGGTGATAAGTTCATAAAAGGTGCTTATACAGCCTTGAAAAATAAATCATCCGATATGAATACACTGATTACTCTGGGAAGTCTTTCATCTTATTTTTACAGCATCATAATTGCAGTTAACATAGTATTCGGATTAGGAATGGAATCACTTTCCAACTCTCATGATGTTTACTTCGAAACCGCTGCAATGATAATTACTTTCATACTGATCGGGAATTATCTCGAAGCGGTTATGAAGTCAAAAACACAGACTTCAATAAAAAAGCTAAAAGAACTTCAGGCAAAGGTTGTTAATGTCATTCGAGACGGGAGCGAGTTATTCATTCCTTTTAAAAAAGTAAAACTGAATGATATCGTACATGTAAAGACAGGAGATAAAATTCCTGTTGACGGATCAATCATTGAGGGTTTTTGTGTTGTAGATGAAAGCGCAATGACGGGCGAATCTCTTCCTGTTGAAAAAAAACCGGGAGACAATCTGATGAGCGGCACAATTCTGAAGAACGGTTTCGTAAAACTGAAAGCGGAGAAGGTCGGAAATAATACAATGCTTTCAAAAATCATAGCACTTGTAAAAGACGCTTCCAACAATAAGCCGAGGATACAGAAATTAGCCGACCGTATATCAGCCGTATTCGTTCCTGTTGTAATTGTAATATCAATTGTTACATTTTTTACATGGTATCTGATTTTTAATGAGAAGTTTGACCAGTCTTTGCTTTATGCGGTTTCAGTGTTAATAATTGCATGCCCATGTGCTTTGGGACTTGCATCTCCGATTGCTATTATCATAGGTGTTGGCAGAGCTGCTGAAAACGGAATTCTTTTTAATAATGTGGATGCCATTGAAAATTTAATGAAAGTCAATACCGTCTGCTTTGATAAAACAGGAACGCTGACAACAGGTGAGATGAAAGTGAAAAGCATTTATGTGTTCAACAAGTTTTCAAAAAACGAACTTATGAAATTTGCTGTCTCGGCTGAGAAATATTCCAATCATCCCATTGCAAAATCCGTTGTTAATTACGGAATAGACAATAACATTACTCCGGATAAAAATGTAAAGGATTTTAAAAATGAATCGGGTTTCGGAATAAGCGCAAATGTAAGTAACAAATCCGTACACATCGGCAGTGAGAATTTTATGAGAAGCAACGGCATTACTTTCTCAAACATTCTGTTTCATACAAGCCGTAACAATTTATTCGTGAGCATTAACAAGGAAATTGAAGGTGTCATTGAGCTTGAAGATAAAATCAAAGATGATGCTGAAGAAGTTCTGAAAAAAATAAGAGCAATGAATCTGGAAATATTTATGATTTCAGGAGACAACGAAAATGCCGCCAAGAAAACCGCTCACGCATTGAAAATTAAGAACTATTCATTTAAAACAATGCCTGATGAAAAAGAAAAAATAATTTCAAAGCTGCAGTCTGAAAACAAAAATGTTGCAATGATAGGTGACGGCATAAACGACGCTCCGTCGCTCGCCAAGGCAAACGTCGGAATTGCGATCGGGACTGGTCAGGATGTTGCAATTGATTCGGCTGATGTGATTTTAGTAAAGGGTGAGCTTAAAAATATAATTAAATCGATTAATATTTCAAGGAAGACAGTAAGGGTTATCAAGCAGAATTTTTTCTGGGCATTTTTTTACAATGTCGTTGCTATCCCTTTTGCCGCAGGAGTCTTTGCTCCTTTCGGCATAATCATAAGCCCGGTAATGGCGGCAATGCTGATGGCTTTCAGTGATGTCGTAACCGTAATAGGAAATTCCATGAGACTGAAACATATAAAAATTGAAGGCTAAACTTTTTGCTTTTTTATTTCTTCCTTGTAAACTTTTCTGTATTCCCTGATTTCTCCTATGGTTCTGAAAATAACCGACGGTCTTGCTCCGGTTGATATTCCGTCAACCCGTGGCAAATGTCTGACTCCAACTTCAGTTGAGGTGTAACCCAGCAATTTTGCCTTCAGCAGTATCTCCGCATCTATAAAAGCATCTACGGAGTTGATGTGAATCTTTTTAAATAAATCCGTTTTAATTAACTTGAATGCACAGTCAACATCAACGTAATCAATATCAAACAGAAATCTCAGCACAAAATTATATGCAAGCGAAGTTATCTTTCTGTAAGTTGAGTATTGTTTCTTTTTTCTGTACCCGATTACCATGTCCGAATAAGGAATCAGAGCTACAAATTTCTTCAGCTCATTCATGTCAAACTGATTATCACCGTCCGAATAAAATACATAATCCAGTTTTGCATTTAAAAAACCGTCTTTTAAAGTTGCTCCGTATCCCATGTTCTTTTCATGATGAATTACACGTACTTTAGCGTGCATTTCTGCGAGCATATCAGCAACTTCTCCTGTCTTATCAGGACTTCCGTCTTCAATAATAATTACTTCATAGTCTTTTAATTTTAATTCATCAAGAACAACAAGAACCGATTCAACAACCTTTTCAATGTTCTTTTCATCATAATATGCCGGGAAAAATACAGAAAGTGTAATGTTAGAATTATCAGGCATTCAGTTTTGACAAATAATTGTAAGTAAAAGTAATTCCGTCCCTTATGCAGGTAGAAGGATTCCACTCAAAAGTTTTCTTTACTAACGTGTTATCGAGAATATTAACCGGAACATCAATGCTTCTCCCCTCTTTGTAAACGATATCGGCTTTCTTACCGGAAATTTCTTCAATCAATCCTATTATCTGATTGAGAGATAAACCTGTTCCTGAACTCAAATTGAAAATTTTATTTTTATTGTTAACACTCAATGCTTTTACCAGAACTTTTACTGCATCCTTAATGTAAAGGTAATCCCTCACAACTTCACCATTGCCCCAGACATTTATAGTTTGTCCGTGAATTACATTATTAATGAATACAGGTATTGCTCCCTGAGCTGCATGAGGATTTTGTCTTTCACCATAGGGATTTGACAACCGGAAAACATAATAATCCAGACCATGAATCTTTTCATGCATAAATAAATATTCTTCGATTGTTTTTTTAATGATACCGTATGAGCAAATCGGGTTTGCCGGATGATCTTCTTTCAAAGGAATATTTTCCGGAATGCCATAAACTGTTCCACCGGATGAAAGAAAAATTATTTTCTTTATCTTTTTATCAAGGCATTCTTTTATTAATTTCAGAGAAGATATAAGGTTTGTTTCAACATCATAAACCGGATTATCATTTGAAGTTGCAGGTAAGGTTGAGCTGACAAGATGATATACATAATCGATGTTATTCAGTGAATTTGTTATATCAATCTCATTATTAAAATCGCCCTCGATTATATTTACTTTTTCAATAAAACCGGAAATATTCTTTCTTGAAAAGTTTGTTTTATCAAAAATGGAAACCGAATATCCTGAAGCCAGCAGTTGTTCTGCAAGATGAGAACCGATGAATCCTCCGCCGCCATAGATAAGACATCTTCCTCCGGACATATGCTAATGTTTTTTAAATTGAATTACATATCTCGCAGGAAAAGCTGCATTTGGAATTTTCACTACTTTTGTTATGACAAAAATACCGTTTGAAAATTTTTCTGCAAGCTTTAAGGAAAAACTATGCAAATGCCATTCATCAAGATTGTCTTTTGTTGCCAGCTCCCAACCTTCTGTATCCTTGCTGCTGTCAATTATCTTTATCAGTCCTGTCTTTTTTAGAAATTTCTTTGTAGAATTTATCACGTCTTCATTTGGAATTGAAAGGGATAGTATCCCGTCGTCTTTCATTACTCTTGAAATTTCCTTCAAAACTTCCCCCGGGTCAATCACATGCTCAATTACCTCCGAGCATAAGACCTTATCAAAAAACTTATCTTCATATGGAATATTTTCACCCGGTGCCTTTTTTAGCTCAACCCTGTCTCCCATTCTCTTCCTCGTTCTTTCAATCTGAATTTCCGATATATCAATTCCGTAAAGATTCCCTGTTTTAATTTTCTCAAGTATATGTCCCGCGCCGCATCCGACTTCAAGGATTTTATCTGACGGTTGAATTTCAGCCAGCTGGATTAATTTATCAATTCTTTTTTGCTCAATATATCTGAAAGCAAAGTTAGGATGGTTATAGAATTTATCAAGGTCATGCTTCGATGCCAGTTCTTCATTCCATTTTTCAAATGTCTCTTTAGTAGGTTTCATTTTAAAAGTTATTATTTATTTTCTTTTTCAAAAATATTTGCTTCAAAAAAATTATCGGAAGATACCATCTTCTTTAATAATTTATAATCCGGATTTTTTTCAATGTCTTCCTTCTTTACATCGTTCTTATATTCGGGTCTGTATCCGTAATGAGTATCCCAGACCACGATATCCCCGGGTTTAGCTTTTTTAAGGTTCTCGCTGTTAAGATGGATAAATTTTTTCCTTCTTTCAAAGGGAATATCACCGAATAAAATAATCGAGTTGGTCAGCTGAATTGTGACATAAATGTCTTTGTCCTGATTCTCCGGTTTTGACAGATACTCAGCCACTTGTTTGACAGCTATGTTTTCCGGTGAATGAACTCTCGGTTCAAAGCTCATAAACAAATACACTGCCGAAACAATTAACAAAATAACCGAAAGCTTGTTAAGATATGCCCTCGTGTCACTTGAAAACAAGCCTGCTGACAGAAGGAACACAAGTGAAACAACCGCAAACTTTCCATATTCGGGAATTTCGAGAAGATCAACGCCTTTTGATGTTTTTGATAAAACTGTTAAAGTAATCAAAAGAAAAATTCCGGTAATTATATAATTTGCTTTTTTAAATTGAACCGAACCAAGATTATTTAAGCCCACTGTCGCAAAGAATGCTGCCAGTGGGGAAATGTGGAGTAAATATCTCCAGGTTCCGGGATTTGTTCCTTTCAGCATCAGCATTACCTGTACTAAAAATGTAATTGTAAAAACAACATATACAATATCATATCTTTTAAGATACTCCTTAATTTTTTTTGTATCAGCCAAAAATCCCCAATACCCCAGAAGAAATAATGTAAGGCAAACAGGACCAATTATAAAAATGTAAACTTTAAAATAATGAAAGAATCCCCTCTGAGCTCCGCCAAAATCCATTGCGCCAAGAGAACTCATTTCGGTTATTACAAATAAATAATCTCCTGTTTTAAAGTATCCGAACAGATTAAACAGGAAAGGAAAAACTCCTATCGCTAATATCGCAGCATAGTTTTTCTTCCGGAAAAAAATTATCGCAAGGAAAATTCCAACAAGTACAACTTCCTGCCGCACTGTAAAAATGTAACCGCATACAAGCCCGCACCATAAGTAACTTTCCTTTTTATACAACAGAATCAAAATTACAAAGAGCAATGCCGTAAATATTTCAGCATAAGACCTGAATGAAAGATCAAAGAACAACGGCTGCAGCGCCAGCAATAATGCTCCGAAAAAAGCATAGCTGACCTTATATAATTTTAAAAGACGGTATGTCAGGTAAACCGTTGTTGATGCAATAAGTGAATTAAAAATTATTACAGCCTGGTATCCGAACAAAGAAGGGACAACCATAAATATTTTATAGCCGGGCTTTGGCCAGTTCCCCAAAATGCTGAAAGGATCGGTCCAGAATTCCTTCATATTGATATAATGACCGATTTCATCATCCTGGTAAAATCCGAGAGAGTATTTGCTGCTCAAATAATAAATCAATGCAAATACGGGGATTACGAGCCAGAAGTATTTATCAATTAATAAATCTAAATCAGGGGAAGTAGACTTCGCTGCCGGAATGTTTTTTACCTGTTTCTTTTTAGCCACTGTCCACAAATATATTTATATGAATATTGAAATGAAATGAATTATCGACTATCGTTATTCGTTACTTGTGCTTTCTAAAACAAACAGGAATAAAAATAAGCTATGATTCTTTTAAATAAAAAAGGAGCTTCTGCTCCTTTAAAAAACTTATATATCCTATTTAATCTATTATCAGAATCCGACACTTAAACCCGAAAATATCCCCCAGTTAAATGTAGTCATGCTTTCTACTGAAGCAGTACTTAAAAGATTATTCAACCCGCCATACTGTCCCTGGAATCCCAGCAAGATTGCCATAAACGGATTCAGGAAATATCTGCCGGTAAGAATACCGTTTAAGCCAAAGTCAAAATCTTTATAAGCACTGAACTGGTTAGAGGGATTCAAAAGAAATCCGAGATAAGGTCCTCCGCTGAAACTTACTCCTATGTCTTCTGAAACCTTTCCGCCAAAACTCAAATTCAGCGGAATGTTAATGTAGCTGTTTAATAACTCGGTTGATACTGAATCAATTGTTGTTGTTGAATCATAATAAGGTATCTCAATTCCGAAATTCTTCTTCGTGAAATCCAGTCCGGTAGAAAATCCGAGTCCAAATAAATTTACATTGAGAATTGCTCCAAGTAAAAATCCACCTTTGGATGTAGTTGTGACCGGCTGAAGAGATGACTTTTCATCCACATTTGCATTAGTAGAGTTATATCCTAACTGAAAATCAATCGAAAGACTAAACATGCTTCCGGTGATCTTCTTATGCCTCTCAAGTGCTTCATTGTAATCCCTAGTTTTAATTTCTTCAGAATAATTTTTACCGGTGTTAAATTTTAACTTTGGATCAAAGCCTGATGAAAAAGCAAATGAGTTTTGTGAAATCACTAAACTCATTATTAAAATTAAAATTACTGAACAAAATAGTTTCTTCATTTTTTTATTTTTGTTTTTAGGTTAATTGCATTTCGAGTTTATTTAGATTCTCTGTTTCCTCTTCCCACTGAGAATAAATATTCTTCAGCTTCTCTTTCAAAGTATTATACTCATTTGTAATTTCAACAATATTGTAAGCACCTTTATAAAACTCGTCCTTGCCCATGAGCTCTTCAACTTCCTTTAATCTTTTCTCATACTTTCCCGTCTGCTTTTCCAGTTCACTGATCTTATTCTTCAGCGGGAGTATCAGTTTATTCAATTCCTTCTTCCTCCTTTTATTTTCTGCGGTATCATTTGCTTTTACGGGAACAGTTTCCCGTAATTTTTCTTCCTGAACTGTCTTTTTTACTTTTGTGTTTTCCTTTTTAAATTCGAGATCCTTTTCCCTCAGATAGTCAGTCGCATTTCCAATGTATGTTTTGATTTTCTTGCCCTTCACTTCAATTACCCTGTCCACAATTCCGTCTATGAATTCCCTGTCGTGGGAAACTATAAGCACTGTCCCGTTATACTTATGTAATGCATTCATCAGAACTTCCTTAGAACGCATGTCAAGATGATTTGTCGGTTCATCAAGTATCAGAAAATTCGACGGTTCAATAAGCATCTTTGCAAGTGCAAGACGTGATTTTTCGCCTCCGGAAAGAACTCCGACTTTTTTAAAAACATCATCTCCTCTGAATAAAAAGCTTCCGAGTATTGTTCGCAGATTTTTTAAGATCTCGCCGGATGCCGACTGCTCCATAGTTTCAAGCACTGTTATATCAGGATTAAGTTCCTCAGCCTGATTCTGAGCATAATATTTCCTGTCAACCAGATGCCCGGGTTTTACTTCTCCTTCAAATGATGTATCAAAGCCTGCAATAATCCTTGTAAGTGTTGACTTCCCTGCCCCGTTCACTCCGAAAAGAACTATTTTTTCTCCCCGCGGTATGATCAGATCAACATTCTCGAGGACATTATTCTTGCCATCATAACTTTTGGTGAGCCCGTTTATTTCAATGGCAGTCTTCCCGCTGTGTGTAGCGGGAGGAAATCTGAAATTCACTGTTGACTCTTCATCTTCAATCTCTACCAGCTCCATTTTATCCAGAAGCTTAATCCGGCTTTGAACCTGCCTTGCTTTAGTAGCTTTGTATCTGAATCTTTCGATAAATCTTTCCTGCTGGCGAAGATAGTTCTGCTGATTCTCATATTGATTTTCAATCAACTGCTTGCGCACCTCTTTTTCCTTTTTGTAAAATGAATAATTACCCGAATACTCCGTAACATTGCCTAATGAAATTTCAACCGTTCTGTCTGTAATATTATCGAGAAAACTCCTGTCATGCGAAACAAGAACTATCGCTCCCTGATATGACTTGAGATAATTCTCAACCCAGATTAAAGATTCAATGTCGAGATGATTTGTCGGCTCGTCAAGGAGAAGTATTGAAGGATTTGCCAGAAGCAGCTTTGCCAGCGCAATCCTCATCTGCCATCCGCCGCTGAACTCGTCTGTCATTCTGTTAAAATCCTTTTCAAAGAATCCGAGACCTTTCAGTATCTTTTCAATTTTTGATTTAAGCTTAAAGCCTTCGAGCATTTGAAATCTTTCCTGCAGTTCACCATACTCATTCACAAGATCCATGAATTCTTCCGAAGCCGTATCCTCGCTTTCTGCCATTTCATTTTCTATCTGATGCATTTCTTCCTGAATCTTATTTATGTCGCCTGCTGAACTGTAAACTTCCTCATACAAAGTTTTTCCTGTATACAGAATCCCCTCCTGCGGCAGATATCCGACGGTCGTATGTTTTGATATCGCAACTTCGCCTTCGTCAGCTTTGGTAAAGCCTGCAATGACTTTAAGCATGGTTGACTTACCCGCACCATTTGAACCAACAAGCGAAACCCTGTCCTTTCCAGCTACGCGCAGCGATACTTCATCAAACAATACCTTCGAACCGAAGCGCATCGATATGTTATTTAGTGATATCATGGTTGTAATTTAATCAATCGAGAATTCAAAATAAGTACCTTTGCAATGAGCAATGAACAATGAATAATGAGCAATGAATACTGAGCAATGAATACTTTGAACATTAACATTTAACATTTAACATTTAACATTTAACTTTTAACTTTTAACTTTTAACTTTGAGTATAGTTAATTGGAATTATAGAAAATAGTGTGAGCAGAAAAGAAATAAACAGGAAATAAATTGTGAAAAAGATCTTCTTATTTTTATTAATTGCTTTTCTTCAAAGAGCTTCCGTATCTCAGACCGGCTGGATTACTCAAAGCAGCGGGACAGAAGATTCTTTGAGATGTGTAAAATTTATTAATTCTCAAACCGGATGGACTGTGGGGACAAACGGAATAATTTTAAGAACTTCTAATTCCGGTATCAACTGGAACAAGATTGATGCCGGCATCGGGAATGATTTTAACTCTGTATTTTTAATATCCTCTTCTTCTCTTTATATTGCCGGAGAGAACGGTGCTTTGATCAGCACTGATAATGGAGGTGTGTTATGGAACTATCTTTTCTCTAACACTACGGTTGATCTGAATTCAGTTTACTTCATCGATTCGCAAACAGGCTGGGCTGCCGGAGATTCAGGGATTATCATAAAGACATCAAATGCCGGATTCAACTGGATGTTTCTCAATTCCGGTACAAACATTAAATTAAAATCAGTTCACTTTGCAAATTCCCATGACGGCTGGGTAGCCGGGTACGGAGGAATATTTTATTCTTCTAACGGCGGAAATAACTGGATGCCTCAATTCATTGACGGTAATTTAAATCTGAATTCAATTTTTTTTACAGACTCATTGAATGGCTGGGCGGGTTATTATGATAACAAAACTTTCGGTCCTCAAATTGTACGAACTACTGACGGCGGAATCGGCTGGGAGAATTATTCAATGAATAATTCATATACTCTTGCAGTCTTTTTCATTAATTCAAATAAAGGATGGTCGCCGGGATTTTACGGAAAAATAAATTATTCTACTGACGGAGGTGTCAGCTGGGAAATTCAGTCAAGCGGTACAATTGAACATTTAAACTCAGTTTATTTTACAGATTCTTTGACAGGATGGATTGTAGGAAATGCAGGGTCAATTTTAAAAACAACAACAGGCGGAATATTAACCGGATTTTCAAATTTAAATTTAGTGTCTGTGTCTTCCTTTTCGCTCGAACAAAACTATCCAAATCCGTTCAACCCTGTTACAAATTTGGAATTTGGAATTTCGGAATTGGGATTTGTTTCTCTTAAGATTTTTGATATCCTTGGAAAAGAAATAAAGACAATTGTAAATTCAACATTGCTTCCGGGGAAATATAAATATGTATATGATGCTTCAGGTTTAACAAACGGAATTTATTTTTATACTTTGAAATTAAATGGATTTTCACAAACAAAGGTGATGAGTATTGTAAAATAAATAAAGTGCTATGTGATTTTAAAGTGGTGAATTTGTTATTCATGCAAGCCTGCATTTAGAATCAATAACTCTGATTGTAAGCTTTTGATAAGATTCATTGCTTCCCAACTTTGTTAATTTCGTCATTAAGTTCATTAATAAAACCATCAACTCTCTCATTCATCATTCTGACGTCCCATTCTTTACTTATATTTTCTGTCAGAGGCAACTGCTTTTGTCTAATTACATTTATTGAGGTTATGTTTTCATTAATCGTTATAAGTAATTTTGCTTTCAGATCTTCCGATGTTTCATATCCCCGGACTGTTTCCATCTTACTTACATCCTCATGAAGTTTTTCCATTCTGTTTTCATAAAAATCGAGATCACTGTAAAACGATATTCCGCCGGTATACTCCCTGAATAGGGCTGCATAGTTATTCATTTTATAGAGAAATTCAAACTGTCTTCTTTGCATCCCTTGACTGATTTTTTCACAGCCTGAAATCACTGTTATTAAAATTAATATGCAAGCTATCTTTGTAATAGCTTTCTCCCTAAAAATTTTCATAATCAAGCCTCGGTCTGGCATTTTGTTTTAAAGAATCCGTTTTAAAATAATTTTTATCTTTAGAAACCCTGTATTTAAAATAACCTGTTAGTCCAATCATTGCTGCATTATCTGTTGAATATTCAAACAAAGGAAAATAGATTTTATAACCTTTGTTCTCAAGTAATTTAAACTTATCTCGAAGCCCTGTATTTGCTGAAACACCGCCGGAAACAGAAATAATTTTTACATTATACTTTTCAGCAGCTTCAAGTGTTTTATCATACAAAGTTTTAACCATGGTTTCCTGAAATGATGCGCATACATCTTTGATCAGCTTTTCATTTCTCTTTTTGTCAAACTCAATGCTCTTCAGGAAATATAACACAGATGTCTTAATTCCGGAAAAAGAGAAATCGAAAGGATTGCTTTTTAATTTTGCAGAAGGAAATTTATGAAATTCCTTATCGCCACCGACAGAATACTCATCAATCATTTTCCCGCCGGGATAATCCAATCCAAGAAGCTTTGCTGTCTTGTCAAAAGCTTCACCCGCTGCATCATCAATTGTTTTGCCTAATATTTTATGTTTAAAAAAATCCTCAACTAATATTAGCAAAGTATGACCTCCTGAAACAATTAATCCGAGAAACGGAAACTCATGTTTTTGCTCACACAGAAAATTTGAATACAAATGCGCCTGAATATGATTGACAGTAACAAAAGGTTTATCAAGGGAAACTGCCAGTGCTTTTGCAAAATTTAATCCGACCAGCAAAGCACCAATCAGACCGGGCTCGGAAGTCGCGCAAACTAAATCAATATCGTTTAACTCAACCTTCCCCTCACCCAGCGCTTCATTTGTAATTTCCACAATCTTTTTTAAATGCTCCCTTGAGGCAACTTCAGGGACAACCCCACCGTATTTGGTGTGAAATAATTGTGATGAAATTATGTTTGAAAGAACTTTCTCATTTTCCAGAACAGCTGCAGATGTTTCATCGCAGGAAGTTTCAATTGCAAGTGTTATCAAATTTTTATAAACTTTTATTAACTGAATTGTATTATACTAAATACTTAAATCAATTATATTGTATACCGAATATAAATCCAAATTTGAATTGTGAATAATAGCAGAATAAAAAACTTTTTAATACTCTTATTTTCCTTCCTCTTTGCAAATATCTCTTATACACAGGTTAAGCTGCTAATCCCGATGGAACCCGATCAGACAAATCACCTGAAAGCATACGGAATTGCTTACCGTCATCTATTAAACAATAAGGAACTGGACTGGCTTTTAAATTTCCGAGGCGGTTCTTTTATGTTCAATTATTCGGCAAAGCTCGAAGATGAATGCAGACAGAAAGGTGTATCATATGAACTGAAAGACGGTACTCAGACAGCTCAAATTTATGCAGAAGTAAAAGATGAAAAAAATAATATGGATGTGGTTCGTCTGGAAAAGGTTGCTAAAGTTGCTGTATATGTTCCTCCGAACGCGCTTCCATGGGATGATGCCGTTCAGCTTGTACTTGAATATGCAGAGATACCTTATGATAAGTTGTGGGATGAGGAAGTGCTGGCAGGAAAGCTGAAGGGTTATGACTGGCTTCATCTTCATCACGAAGATTTTACCGGTCAGTACGGTAAATTCTTTGCAACATATGGTTCATCACCTTGGTATCTTGCCCAGAAATCAATAAATGAATCCATGGCTGCTAAATTCGGTTATGCAAAAGTTTCCGAACTAAAGCTTGCGGTTGTAAAAAAACTGAAAGAATATATTTCTAACGGCGGTTTTCTTTTTACTATGTGCTCCGCAACCGATACGTATGACATAGCACTTGCAGCAGAATATACGGATATATGTGAATCAATGTATGACGGCGATCCTGCAGATCCTGATGCAAACAGTAAACTTGATTTTTCCGAAACTATTGCTTTCGAAAATTTTAACGTCGATTTGAATCCTTATGTTTATGAATACTCCGATATTGATGTGACTAATCAGCTTTTAAGCTTAGGACAGTTTAATGATAATTTTAAGCTCGTTGAGTTCTCGGCAAAATTCGATCCGGTCCCCACAATGCTGACACAGTGTCATACTGCTTTGATTAGCGGATTTCTCGGACAGACAACAGCCTTCAGAAAAGATCTGATTAAAAAGAATGTAACTATTCTTGCGATGAATGAAGGAACCGACTATGTCAGATATATTCACGGAAACTACGGCAAGGGAACTTTTACATTCTATGGAGGACACGATCCTGAAGATTATCAGCATGCGGTCGGAGATCCTAAAACCGAGCTTGAATATTTTCCGCATTCACCGGGCTACCGGCTTATTTTGAATAACGTATTGTTTCCCGCTGCTAAAAAGAAAAAACTGAAAACTTGAAACTGTAACGAATTTAAATTCACTATTCACTATTGTCCATTGACTAAAAATACTTCACAATTGACGATCAAAGATTCTCGATTAAGGATTTATGATTCACGATTTTCGATTAACAATTCACGATTGACGATTCACGATTCACGATTGACGATTCACGATTCACGATTGACGATTCACGATTCACGATTGACGA
>CAYNTN010000066.1:0-26181 GCA_964399995.1 uncultured Ignavibacteriaceae bacterium | reverse complement strand
TAATTACTAATTACTAATTACTAATTACTAATTACTAATTACTAATTACTAATTAGTAATTAGTAATTAGTAATTAGTAATTTGTAATTTGTAATTACGAAACTAAATACATACATACTTAATACTTGTCAGAATTAATCATATCTGTATCAGGAATAAGAGGAGTAATCGGGGATAGTTTAACTCCGGAGAATATTATTAAATTTACTTCGGCTTTTGCAGAGTACTGCAGAAGAAATTCCGGGGGTAAATTGAAAATCGCAGTCGGAAGGGACGGAAGACTGTTCGGGGATGTGATTGAAAAAATAGTAGTCAGCAATCTTACCGCAAGCGGATTTGAGGTAGTAAATGTAGGAATAGCACCAACACCAACCATACAGATTGCCACAGAAGATTTAAAATGCTCGGGAGGTATTTCCATTACTGCTTCTCATAATCCGCAGATCTGGAACGGTTTAAAATTTTTGAATCCTGACGGAACGTTTCTTGATGAAAAACAGGTAAGGAAATTTTTGAGAATAGCAGAAGAAGAAAAGTTTACATATGCAGATATTAATGATCTGAAACCGGCTAAAAATGATTTCAGCTGGATTGACAGGCACATTGAGAAGGTTTTAAAGCTGAAAATTATTAATGTACAGAAAATCAGGAGTGCGAAGTTTAAAGTAGTAGTAGATGCGGTTAATTCATCCGGTTCAGTAATAGTACCAAGGCTGCTTGAACGATTAGGCTGTAAAGTTATAAAACTTTATTGTGACGGGAGCGGAAAATTTCCGCACACGCCTGAACCGCTTCCGGAAAATCTGGGATTGCTTTCACGAGCCGTGAAGAAGAACGGAGCTGATATGGGAATATCGGTAGATCCCGATGCTGACAGATTAGTGCTGATAACGGATAAAGGAGAGCCGTTCAGTGAAGAAAATACCATTACGGCAGTAACAAATTTTGTATTAAAGAATACAAAATCAAAGAATAAAAATGTTACGGTTAATCTTTCGACAACACGCTCGGTTGATGACATTGCAAAGCAAAATAATGCAAAGGTCTTCAGGAGTCCGGTTGGTGAGATCAATGTAGTAAAGGAAATGAAGAAAAACGGATCAGTAATAGGAGGGGAAGGAAGCGGCGGAGTGATTTATCCTGAACTTCATTACGGGAGGGATGCAATTGCAGGCATAGCTTTATTATTAAATGAAATTGCAAATAGCAGTAAAAAGGTAAGTGAATATAAAGAATCCTTACCGCAATATTTCATTTCAAAATCAAAATTAGAGAAAGTAACAGATCCGGATAGAATTTTGAAAGAATTTGAAGAGAAATACAGAAAAGACAAGAATGTTTTAAAAATATGGAGAAATGACGGTTTGAAAATAGATTTCAAAAATTACTGGGTGCATATGAGAAAATCCAATACAGAACCTATTATCAGGATTATAACTGAGGCTAAATCAAAAGAGGAAGCTGAAGAATTACAAAGAATGTTTTTAGCATAATTTATTTACAAATCAGGCAAAAAACAAATGCTTGGAAGGCAGACGGATCTTAATCTTCTATAAATATTAAAAAGCCTGCAGTTTATCCTGAAGGCTGTTTAAAATGTTTAAACCCAAATTGTTCATTAGAAATCTTGAAATGCTGCAAACGCAAAGTACGCAAAGGATTTCGCAACGTGTACAAAGAATTTTTTCTTACATTCTATTTTATTAGCAATTGCTTTGTGTCTTTGTGACTTCGTGGTAAATTAAATATTATAATGAAAAATCTGGGTTAAAGTTGTTTAAAGTAACAATTTTACCAATCTTTAACATTTTAATACTTACCTGAAATCAGTATATTATTAAAATTTTCAATGGTTGAATATTATTGTAATTACAGGCGGACCCTCGGCTGAAAGAGATGTGTCTATTGCTTCGAGTATATGCATTACAAAAGCATTAAGGGAGCTGGGGCACAAGGTAAAAGTAATTGATCCGATAAACGGGGAGAAAGAAGTCAGCGAATCTGAAATTTTCAAAGCAGGTGTCAAAAAAGAATCGCCTTCAATTGAGCTTCTGGACGAAATTCATAAAACTTCAGATAGAAAGATTCTAGACTGCATCAACAGCAAAATATTTGACAATACGGATATAGCATTTCTCGGAGTTCACGGAAAGTTTGGTGAAGACGGTAAGTTGCAGACAATCCTTGAGCTCAGGGGAATTAAATATACAGGTTCAAATGTATTTTCATCTGCACTGGCAATGGACAAGGACATCTCAAAAATCATTTTGACTTCTGCCGGGATAAAAACACCTGACTGGATTATTTTAAACAGGAGCAAAGTAAAGCCGGATATGAAAATTATAAGCGGAAACATTCTGAATTCAATTGGTTATCCAAGTGTTGTTAAACCAAATGACGAAGGAAGCACAGTCGGCCTTTCCATTGTTCAGCCGGATGTTGAAGATATACAGCTTGGAAAATCAATTGATCTGGCGTTTAAATATTCAGATAAAGTATTAATAGAAAAATATATAAAGGGCAGAGAACTGACCGTTCCTGTAATAGGTGATGAGGCGTTTCCGGTAGTTGAGATAAAACCTATAGGAGGATTTTATGATTACGAGCATAAGTACACCAAAGGAATGACTGAATATTTTTGTCCTGCTGATATTCCTGCTGATATTGAAACGAGAGTGAAAGAGAATGCATTGCTTGCACATAAGATTTTAGGCTGTTCGGTTTATTCGAGAGTTGATTTTATGCTGGATGAAAACAATGACTTGTTTTGTCTTGAGGTAAATACGCTTCCCGGTATGACTGAAACATCTTTAGTACCGAAATCTGCCGCAGCATCCGGAATGAGTTTTACCCGGCTGATTGAAAGACTGACAGAGCTTTCTTTACAAAAAAACTGAAAATGGAATCGGAAAATAAAGATGGTTTGTTCCGGACAATTGCAAGATTCATAAAATACAATTCGAGATTAGTCTTTGTAATTATTTTTTTTATAGGACTGATTTCGTTAGCTGTATTCGGCAACAAAGGCATACTGCAAAGATTCAGGCTTGAAGCGGAAAAAAAAGACCTCGAGAATCAGCTGAATGAGGAGTATAAAAAATCAGAGGCATTGCGTAAAGAAATCGAGGAACTCAAGACATCCGACGAAAAAATGGAAAAAGTAGCCAGGGAAAAGTACGGAATGACCAGGGAAGGTGAAAAGATTCAAAAGATATTAATCGACAGCACTAAATAAACAAATGATTAAAGACATAGTTTCAACATTAGAATCAATTCTGAAAATTAATTCACCAACGGGTTATACTTCTGATATCATTAGTCATATAGAGAATGTTTTCAGAGATAATAAAAAATTGTTTCTCAGAAAAACTAATAAAGGTTCATTACTGATATCTTTTACTGAAAAACCCCGGCTGCTGATCACAGGTCACATCGATACTTTAGGTGCAATGGTAAAGGAAATTAAGCAAAACGGGACTCTCGAGATAACAATGCTTGGAGGATACCCTCTAAACTCATTCGAAGGCGAATATGTAACTGTCAGAAACTCAAGCGGTAAATTATTCACCGGAACATTTCTTCTGAATAACCCTGCAAGTCATGTAAACAAAAATGTCGGATCAGATAAAAGAGAATTGAAATCAATGTCAGTCAGACTGGATGAACTTGTAACTTCTGATTCGGATGTAAAAAAACTTGGTATAAGAGTCGGTGATTTTATTTTCTATGATAACAGATTTCAATATACGAAAAGCGGCTTTGTAAAATCAAGATTTCTTGATGATAAGGCATGTGCTGCGATAATGATAGAGCTTATTAAAGAGTTGACCGGGGAGAAGAAGCAAACTAATACAGGATTCTATTTCTCAAATTATGAAGAAGTAGGTCACGGATCATGTGTCGGAATTCCGGATTCAGCCGAAGAACTTTTGGTTCTTGACATGGCAGTAGTAGGTGAAGGATGCACGGGAAGAGAGGACGCGGTATCAATTTGCGCGAAAGATTCAACGGGTCCGTATGATTTTTTTATGACAAAAAAGTTAAGAGAGCTGGCTATCAAAAACAAGATTAATTTTGAAATGGATATTTACCCCTACTACGGATCTGACGGGAGCGCTGCTTTGACTGCAGGCTATGATGTAAGAGTCGGATTAATAGGTCCTGGTGTTTCTGCCTCACACGGAGTAGAAAGGACACATCAGAAGGCTTTGATCGAAACTTACAATTTGACCAAAGCATATATAAACAGTTTCAAATAATTATTTATACACAGCAGTAATTTTTAAAATTAAGAATTAATTTTTTTGAAAAGAGTAGTATCCGGAATAAAGCCATCCGGAGATCTTACAATAGGTAATTATCTCGGGGCAATGAAGAGATGGGCAGAGAATCAGCATCTTGAAGACTATGAGAATTTTTTCTTTATTGCCAACCTGCACGCAATTACGGTTAAACAGGATGCAGATCAGCTAAGAAACAGAACTTTAGATATAGTTGCGTGGCTGCTGACTGTAGGCGTTGATCCGAATAAATCCGTAATTTTTATACAGTCAATGATACCCGCTCACAGTGAAATCTGCTGGATACTAAATAACTATGTCACAATGGGTGAGTTATCGAAGATGACTCAATTTAAAGATAAGTCGCTCAAATCAGGGAAGGCAGGACAGCTGGTAGGACTTTATGATTATCCGGTGCTGATGGCAGGTGATGTTTTACTTTATGATGCTGATGAAATTCCTGTCGGGCAGGATCAGACTCAGCATGTAGAATTGTGCAAAACCATTGCTCAGAGATTTAACAATATACACGGTGAAACATTTAAAATTCCAAAGGCAACATTGTCAAAGACATCAGCAAAGATTATGTCTTTAAACGACGCGGCAAAGAAGATGAGCAAGAGCGATTCAGCCGACAGTTACATAACAATGGATGAAAAGAAAGATTCCGTTATCAAAAAATTTAAGAAAGCCGTTACCGATTCGGATAACAAAATTTTATACAGCAAGGACAAACCGGAGATCAGCAATTTGATAACTATTTATTCAGAGTTTGCAGACAAGCCGATTACAGAAATAGAAAAGGAATACGAAGGAAAGGGCTACGGACAATTTAAGAGCGAGCTCGGTGAAATAGTATCTGCAAAGTTAGGCACTTTGCAAAAGAAGTTTACTGAAATCAGAGATGATGAAACTAGGATAAAAAACGTAATCACTGAAGGGAACAGTAACGCATGCACAATAGCCAATGAGAAAATGAATAAAGTAAAAGTGATACTTGGATTAATGTGATGTTTTTATTTTGCAGCATACAATTAACAATATTAAGTCATTAAATCCGAACATTACAGAAGTTGATAAAACCTTCACCAAAGGATAAGATCAGACAGGATGAATTGAAGGCGAGCGGAGAAATTCCGGTTCATGTTGCCATTATTATGGATGGAAACGGAAGATGGGCTAAGTCCAGGGGTTTGTCCAGAGTATTCGGACATAATGAAGGTGTAAATTCCGCCCGGGACATAGTGGAAGCGTCGGGACAGCTCGGAGTAAAATATCTCACTCTTTATACATTTTCAACAGAGAACTGGAAAAGACCAAGGACGGAAGTAGCTTTGCTAATGAAACTATTGATACGTTCCATACGTGATGAAACCGACCGGCTTCATCAGAACGATGTAAGACTAATAGCCACGGGAGATCTTCAGAGTTTGCCGGAAAAAGTTTTAAAAGAACTTGAAGATGCCATGGAAAAGACAAAAAATAATAAGCTCATGACTCTTAATCTTGCTTTAAGCTACAGCGGCAGATGGGACATTTTGAATGCAGTAAAGAAAATTCTAAAGGAACAAAATAAATCTAAATTCGATTTTAATGCATTAAATGAAAGTGAGTTTTCTAAATATCTTGCGATGAGCAAAATACCCGATCCTGATCTTATGATAAGAACAGGAGGTGAGTTCAGAATCAGTAATTTTTTGTTATGGCAGTTAGCTTACAGCGAAATTTACATTGACAGCGGTTACTGGCCCGACTTTAAGAGAAATCAATATTATAAAGCTATTTCAGAATATCAGAAGAGAGAAAGACGATTCGGACTGACAAGTGAACAATTAAACAAGAAACAGACAATTTAATAATGCAAAGTATAACCATCCTTAAAATTACAACCCTAATTTTATATTTAAGTGTGACGTTTATCTCAGCCTTTTCACAAGACAATGGACCGACAACTTATAGAATCGCAAATATTAGCACAAAAGGAAATAAAAATTATGAATCAGGCACTATCATTTCTTATTCGGGTTTAAATATCGGTCAGGAAATAGCAATACCGTCTGATGATACCAGAGAAGCAATAAAACGATTATGGAACATCGGAATTTTTGCTGATGCTAAAATTTATATTGACAAGAAGTTCGGGAATGATGTTTACCTTGTAATAGAAGTTGAAGAGCTGCCCCGGGTGGAGAAAATTGAGATAACCGGTAATGATGAATTCGATGATGATGATTTAAAAGATCAGATAAATTTAGTGACTGGTGAAATTGTTTCAGAGCAAAAACTGCAGGATATAAAGTATTATCTGGAAAAATATTATTCGGAGGAAGGATACGGACTGGCAAAAGTTAAGGTTGACAAGTTAATTTCAGCAAACAATGAAGCCCGCATCAGAGTGAAGATAAACGAAGGCAAAGAGCTTACCGTCAGGAACATTGATATTGAAGGCAATAAGTTTATTACGGACAGTGATCTCAAGGGGGCTTTTGAAGAGACATCCGAAGCTGTGTGGTGGAATATTTTTGACGGAGCGAAATTTGATAAAGCAAAGTATGAGGAGGATAAGAAACTTCTGGAGAAATATTATAAGGAAAAAGGATTCAGGGATATGGTAATTGTAAGTGATGAACTTGAAATCCTTCCATCAAGAGAGGATGTAAATATCAAAATAAAAGTGGATGAGGGACAAAGGTATTATATTAATGATATTACATTTGAAGGAAATACACTCTTCGAAGATAATGAATTGAAATCAAGACTGGGCTTGAGTAAAGGCATGGTTTATAATAATAAAACATTGCAGGAGAATCTTTTCGGCAATGAACAGGAATCTGATGTAAGTTCATTATATCTTGACAGGGGTTATCTTGCTTTCAATGCAGATGTTGAGGATGTTCCCGTGGATGATAATAAAGTTAATCTGATCGTGAGAATCAACGAGGGAAATCAATTTAAATTTGGTCTTGTTGGTTTTGAAGGTAATGACAAAACAAAGGATAAAGTATTACGAAGGGAGCTTTACACTCTCCCCGGTGATTATTTCAGCAAGAGCAGCATAAAGAGGAGCATGCAGCAGCTTTCTGGGCTTAATTATTTTAATCCTGAAAAATTGACACAGGATATTTCGTTGGCAAATGACAGCACGGTAAATATTAAGTATATTGTAGAAGAAAAATCTTCGGACCAGTTCAATGCATCCGTAGGATACAGCGGAAGTTATGGTGTAACCGGTTCATTGGGTCTTACATTTAATAATTTTGACATAGCCGAACCATTTAAAGGTGGAGCCGGACAAATTCTGTCATTCAACTGGACATTCGGAACCGGTGGCACCTACAGAACTTTTGAGATCGGATTTCAGGAGCCCTGGTTTAATAATTCGAGGACTTTATTAGGTTTTAATATTTTTGATACAAGGCAGAATTCAAATGTTGATTTGCAGGAAACGGGTGCTTCGGTAAATATCGGAAGAAGATTTAAATTCCCGGATGATTATTTCAGAGGTGACTGGACAGTTAAGTTTCAAAGGACCAATGTTTTAAACGGAGATGATTATTACAAAGAAGGAGTAAGCAGTCAGTTCAGTATCAGACAGATAATATCCAGGTCCTCAGTCTTCGAACCGGTATTTCCTACACAGGGAACGAGGGTATCTAACTCAACTGAAATGTCGGGAGGTTTACTGCTTCCCGGATCGGTTGGCTTCATTAAAAACATATTTCTTACGGAAGCATTTACACCTCTTACCATTAACAGGAAATTAGTATTGTTTTCGAATTTTCAATTTTCATTCGTAAATTCATTTGACGCTGACAAATACTTGCCGCCGACTGAAGTATTTTATATGGGAGGGAACGGGTTGACGTACAATACTATAGCCTTGAGAGGATATGATGACAGAAGTATCGGTCCTAAAAATCAGTTCGGGAATCCGATAGGTGGCGCAGTGACAACAAAGTACGGAGTGGAATTAAGGTATTCACTTTCTCAGGATCCGCTTCCAATATTTATTCTGGCATTTGCGGAGGCAGGAAATGTCTGGTCAGATATTGAAAAAACAGATCCCTTTGATTTATACCGGTCAGCCGGATTTGGGACAAGATTAATTTTACCCGCAGTAGGATTAGTAGGTTTTGACTTTGGATATGGTTTTGACAGAAAAGCTGTTGACGGGCAGGATCCGAGATTTTTATTCCACTTTCAATTCGGCAAAGGATTTTAACAAACAAATATAAATAAATTAAAAAACAAACAGGAGATCTTTTTTTGAAAACAAACTATGTAAAATATTTTTTAACGGTCATTGCAATATTCACAGCATTCTTTACTGGGGAAGTAAGTGCTCAGATAAAGGTAGGATATGTTGATAGCGAAACAATTCTGAAACAGTTACCGGAAGCACAAAAAGTTCAGACAGAGCTTGAAGGATTACAAAAGCTATATCTTGACACAATACAGACAAAAGAGTCCGACATTAAATCGAAAGCAGAAACTTTCAAGGCTCAATATGAAGATGCACAAAGCAAAGTCGAATCCGGAGCGATAAAATCAGATGCTGAGATGAAAGAGCTTCAGGCGGAAATCGGAAAGCTGCAGGAAGAGATTCAGACTCTTGGAGAAGGTCTGGATGCTTATAAGCAAACTGTACAGAATGCGCTTTTGCAAAGGCAGTCAGAGCTTTTTAAACCTGTAAAGGATAAAATTACTAAAACCATTGAAGAGGTTGCCAAGTCAATGAAAATTAATTTTGTCTTTGATAAAGCAGACGGGACAATGATTTACGGGGATAAGGAATTTGATATAACCTTCAAGGTTTTGGATAAACTAAAGTAAGACCCGTTAGGAAAATTAAGTTTTGATTACACAGCCTGCATGATATTTTTATTACCCTGCAGGTTTTTAGATTAAATTAACACCAGCTAATGACCCGAATCAAAAAAAAAGTTTTTATATTCTGTCTTTTATTTTCGTTTGCACACATTAATTCAGAAATATCAGCACAGACAAAAGTCGGATATATAGATTCAAAAAGGATACTTGACGTAATGCAGGATTCCAAGGATGCAAAACTGCGTTTGGATAATCTGGTGACTGAATGGCAGAACGAGCTTAAAGTTTTACAGGATAGTCTGAGATCTGCTAAGGATGACTACGAAAAGAAGAAGCTCATACTAACTGATCAGTTAAAACAGCAGACAGAAGCTCAGATAACTGAATTGGAAAACTCCGTCACAAACTTTAAAGTACAGAAATTCGGCGAGAATGGTGAATATTTTCTGAAGCAGACTGAATATATGAAACCTGTTCAGGACAGGATTTTCAAGGCGATTGAAACCGTTGCGAAAGACGAAGGATTTGATTATGTATTTGACAGAAGCAGTGATATTTTACTTTTATATGTAAACGAAAATTATGATCTGACTGCTAAGGTAATCAGAGAAATAGAGGGAAAATAATGAGACTTCAGGAAATAGCCGACATGCTTTCAGGACAGATTGAAGGGAACCCCGAAGCGGAAATAACCGGTGTCGGCAAAATAGAATCAGCCGGTGAGAAAGAAATTACTTTCATTTCCAATCCTCAGTATGAGAAATTTTATAAAACTACAAAAGCCGGAGCAATAATTATTTCAAATGGTTTTAAACTAAAGTCAAAGAGAGATGATATCTCATTGATAAGAGTGGAAGATCCTTATCTTTCTTTTTTAAAATTACTTGAAATGTTTGAAGCAGGAAATGAAAAGGAACCGACCGGAATTTCGGAATTTTGTATTCTGGGTGAGAATGCCGAAACAGGAGAAAATATTTTTATTGGAAATTTTGTTTCAATCGGAAATAATTTCAGAATAGGAAATAATTCAAAAATCCACTCGAGCTGCACATTAGGAAACAATGTATCGATCGGCGAGAATTGTTTAATTTATCCTAATGTAACAATTTACAGCAACAGTATGATCGGTAGTAATGTGATTATACATTCCGGCACAGTGATCGGATCAGACGGATTCGGATTTGCTAAGCAGGAAGACGGAAGCTATAAAAAAATTCCTCAAACCGGTAATGTTGTAATTGAAGATAATGTGGAAATAGGATCCAACTGCAGCATAGATAAAGCTACAATAGGTGAGACGAAGATATGTAAAGGAGTGAAACTGGATAATCTGATTCAAGTCGCGCATAATGTAATAATAGATGAAAATACAGTAATTGCAGCACAGGTTGGAATTGCAGGTTCAACTAAGATAGGGAAGCGCTGTGTGATTGGCGGACAGACTGGAATTGCAGGGCATTTGACAATTGGTGATGACGTTACGTTCGGAGCAAAAGTCGGAGTTGTAAGGTCAATTGATAAACCCGGTATCTATGCGGGATACAGGGCACGTCCTTTAAGAGAAGCATTAAAGTCAGATGCGGTACTGCAATATGTTGAAAAGCTTGAAGCAAAGATTATGAAGCTTGAGGAAAAAATTTCAAGTCAAACCTGATTTAAGAGAAATCAGTATTTCCACAAAATTTAATAATTGGATATGCTAGAGAAGCAGCAAACTATAAAGAATGAGGTTAAATTATCGGGAGTTGGACTTCATACAGGAAACAAATCTACAATGACTTTTAAACCCGCACCTGAAAACTATGGTGTCAAATTTAAAAGGGCGGATCTTCCGGATTCTCCTGAAATTCCTGCAGACATTGATCACGTTATTGATATTTCAAGAGGCACAACAATTGCAAAAAACGGTGTGGAGGTGCATACGGTAGAGCATGTTCTTGCAAGCATAATGGGATGCGAGATAGATAACATAATAGTTGAGCTGGATTCAAACGAACCTCCGGTAATGGACGGCAGTGCAATTGATTATGTTCAGACGTTAAAGAAGGCTGAAATAATACCTCAGGAAGCAAAGAGAGATTACCTTGTGATAGAAGATCTTGTGCACTATCAGGATGAAAAGAACAATGTTGATATAGTGGCTCTTCCGCTTAAAGATGATTTCAGAGTTTCGGTAATGATTGACTACAACAATCCGGCACTTGGAGTGCAGCACACCGGACTTTTTAATCTTGAAAATGAATTTGAGAAGGAGTTTGCACCTTCACGAACTTTCTGCTTTCTCAGTGAAGTAGAATACCTCAGACAGCAAGGCTTAATAAAAGGCGGAGATCTTAATAATGCTATTGTAATAGTTGATAAGGATGCATCGGATAAAGAGCTGGAAGCAATGAAGAAAAAGTTGGGAATAGAAGAAAGCATTATTCTCGGGTCAAACGGAATAATTAACAATAAGACATTAAGATTTAAGAATGAGCCCGCCAGACATAAGCTTCTTGATTTGATTGGTGACCTTGCACTCATAGGAGCTCCTGTGAAAGGGCAAATACTTGCAGCAAGACCCGGACATAAATCCAATGTTGAATTTACAAAGATGCTTCGAAAACTCTATTTACAGAAAAAGATTGAGAAGCAGTTTCAGGTAATGAAATCCAAAGACTGTGTTTTTGATATTGAAGCCATTCTTGAAATAATGCCTCACAGGTATCCTTTTTTACTTGTTGACAGAATAATTGAAATGGAAGTCAACAAACGGATTGTCGGAATAAAGAATGTAACATATAACGAACCTTTTTTTAACGGACATTTTCCAAATAAAAGAGTAATGCCGGGAGTATTAATAATTGAAGCAATGGCTCAATGCGGGTTTATACTTTTACTGAATACGCTGGATGATCCGCAGTCTAAGATGGCTTACTTTGCCTCCATAGAAAAAGTAAAATTCAGAAAGCCAGTTATACCAGGCGACCAGTTAGTATTTGAAATGTATTTACTTTCTTTTAAAAGAGGTATATGTAAGATTGCAGGAAAGGCATTTAAAAATTATATTGGCGGTGAACTTGTGTGCGAAGGTGAGTTCATGGCGGCTATTATTGATAAATAGTTGAGTGGTTGAGTGGTTTGTTAAATAGACTAATTCTTTTATATTAAATTAGAGTAAACCACGAATTTTAAAACAGTAAACCATAGAAACATATTTTTGTACTGGCGTTAGTAGATTTAAGAAAACTAATTTACAAATCAGTCAATCTTAAATTCGTTAAGTCCTCATCCACTTAACCACTCAACCAATCAACCACTTAACCACTCAACCACTCAACGATCTTCACTCAACGCTTCAACACCCGGTAATTTTTTCCCTTCAAGGAATTCGAGAGAAGCTCCTCCGCCTGTTGATACATGGGTTACTTTGCTTTCTAAATTTGCTTTAGCAATTGCGCTTGCCGAATCGCCTCCGCCTACAATGGTAACAGCACCTTTTTTTGTTGCTTCTGCAAGAGCTTTTGCAATTTCGATAGTACCCGTTGCGAAAATGTCAATTTCAAACACACCCATAGGACCATTCCAGATGATAGTATTAGAGCGCAGGATTTCCTCCCTATATTTATGAATTGTCTTCGGACCGATATCGACTCCAATCCAGTCGTTAAAATCAGATGTTATCCTGTCTGCAAACATTTCCTTTGTATGAGCATCTTTATCAAATTTGTCTGCCATTAAAACATCTTCCGGCAGAAGAAATTTTGTTTTTGAGGTTTTAACTTTTTCAAGTATTTCTTTCGCAAGATTAACTTTGTCTTCTTCAAGAATTGATTTGCCGATGTTATATCCAAGTGCTTTATAAAAAGTAAACATCATTCCCCCACCGATTAAAATTGTATCAGCAATATTTAAAAGATTTTCCAGAACATCAATTTTTCCTGAAATCTTTGACCCGCCGAGAATTGCGCATAATGGTCTTTTAGGATCTGTAACTGCGCTGCTTAGGTATTTCAATTCTTTTTCCATAAGATATCCGGCTGCATTGGTTTTAATAAATTTTGTTATACCTTCGGTAGAAGCGTGAGCTCTGTGAGCGGTTCCGAATGCATCATTAATGTAGATATCTCCGTAAGCAGCTAGATTTTTGGCAAATTCTGGATCATTCTTTTCTTCTTCTTTATAGAATCTTAAATTTTCCAGAAGCAGGACATCCCCCTCTTTCATTTCATTGATAACTGCAATGTTATCATCACTTATGCAGTCATCTGAAAATAAAACCGGTTTATTAAGAACATTGGAAAGATATTCAGCCACAACTGATAATGAATATTTAAGGTTTTTTTCTCCTTTAGGCCTTCCGAGATGGCTCATCAGAATGCATTTACCTCCGTTTGAGGTAATTGCTTTAATGGTAGGAATTGACTCCATTATTCTTTTATCATCTGAAATTTTTCCATCGGAATCTACCGGAACGTTAAAATCTACTCTTACTAATACTCTTTTTCCCTTTAATTTATTTTCCTCTATCAGCTTACTGAGTGATAATTTTGGCATAAATATTTTTTATTTGAATTTAATAGAGCTGTAAAATACGATTTATATAAAGTTTTTTACATATAAATAAAAAACCCTCCGGTAAAAAAACCGGAGGGTTAAAAGAACATTCAAACAATGAAAATTATTTTATTAAAAGCATTTTCTTTGTATCTGTAAAATTGTTTGTTTCAATTCTGTAGAAGTATGCTCCGCTTGGAAGATTAGACGCATTGAAACCAACTATATAGTTTCCTGCTGGTTTGCTTTCGTTAACCAGTGTAGCTACTTCTTTACCAACCATATCAAAAATCTTTAAACTGACAAATCCTGACTGAGGAATTGTAAAGTTAATGTTAGTAGTCGGATTGAATGGGTTCGGAAAGTTTTGTTTCAATAAATATGAATTTGGAATTTCACTTGAGTAATTTGAAATACCAACAGCCGTTGAATTCATTTTAGCAATGCCGCCTGTAGACGTTACAGCCCATCCGGTTGGACAGCCATTTACAACTTCAAAATCAATATGGCTGAAAGCTGCTCCCGGTACTGTATATGCAGTTGTCCATGTACCGCCTTGATTAGTGGTGCGGTAAATATCAGTACCTTGTCTTACTGCCCAGTAGTCTGTACCGCCCCCGGTAATTCCAACAATAGCTCCGCTAGCGCCGGGATTGTTACCGGCTGAAGTGTATGAAGCTCCGCCGTCAGTTGTTTTCATCATTATTGTACCCGTACCGCCTGCAAGTCCTGATGTATTATTATTAAAATGAAGATCATAAGTACCTGCGACACCGGTCGTGGGTGCGCTTGACCAAGTAACACCTAAATCAGTTGAACGATAGACCTTTGTTGTATTTGTTCCAAACCATATATTTGTTCCAACGATCTGAAGTGAATTATTGTATCCAGCCTCTGCTCCAACTTGTGTTGGTTCGGTTGTCATTCTTGCCCATGAATTTCCGCCGTCTGTGGTTTTCAGAATTGTCCATTTCCCTCCTATTGGGTCTCCTTCTGCATAGCCTTCGGTAGGTGATATCATTTGAATAGCATTTATAAAAGCATTAGTTGCGGCTAAAGTATAAACCTGAGTCCATGTAGTACCGCCGTTTGCAGTTTTATAAATGAATGTAGCAGCTGCACTTGGCGTTGTTGTAACAAGAGCATCATTTGCACTCCATGCATAAATATTGTAAATATCTCCCTGTATTACTGAAGGTGTAGTAGGATTTGCATTCGTCCATGTAGCTCCTCCGTCTACTGTTCTCCTTACTGTAGCTGCCGAACCTGCAGCCCACCCGACTTGAGCATTTACTGTAGATACACTATAAAGATTAGAAGTAGTCCCGGAAGTATTTGTTGTCCATGTATAAACACAAGTTGGAGGAGTAACTGTTCCGGTTACTTGAACCAGGTCTAAATCGAATGCAGAACCATTGTTGATGTTATCAGTTATACGCTCATTAAATCCAATATAAATATTAGAACCTGCAGGGACTAAAGAGCCAATGTTGAATTTAAGCTGTACATATCCTGTATCTGCAGCTCCGTTAAAAAATTTAGCATAAACAGGAATTGTCATTGCAGCAATAGTTTGAGTAGTCGTAGAGATTTTTACAAGGAATGAATCTGAATAAGTTGGAAATATGTATCTTAACCAAAATTTTAAGGAATCGCCAGGCTGAACATTTGTAATCTGCGGTGTTATTAACCATTCATTATTGTTAGCCCCGACTAATCCGTAAGTAACAAAGGCACAAGCATTGCCGCCTCCCGGAGGAGTTGTATTTGCACCACCTGTCCATCCGGTTGGAACAGAACCTGCAGTTGCTCGTTCAAATCCAACATTTCCCAAAGGACTTAATTTTACCCATCCTGCCGGGGGGAAAGTTGTTCCTTCAAAAGATTCTTCCAGATTGCTTGATGGACTATTTAAGGAAGGACCGTAAACTGCTTCTGGATTATTACCGATATTTCTTTCGGATTGAGTTTTAACCGGATTATCGCTTGTTGAAAAAGCCACAAAAGCAAAAATCGTCAAAGCAAAAACACTGTAAAGTAGAAATTTAGGTTTCATTTTTTAATTAATTAAATTTAAAAGTATTGTTTAAAATCAATTCAAATTATTTAATAATATCGCTATTGTCAATTTAAAAAAATCTCAAATAGAAGAACGTTTTGGGGGAATGTAATCTTCTAAAGGTCTTCATGGATTTCTAAAAATTGACTCTCAATTACTTTGAATCTCTTGGCTAATAATCGTATATTTATCGAATTATTAAAAAAAAATTAGAACCGGAAGGAATATTTAATGCTAAAAAATTTTTCAATAGGCTTTTTATTTATAATTTTATCGCTGAGTATAATATTAACAAGCTGCGGTAATAAAGATGATGAGAAAAAAAGCGAAAAAAATGAGCAAACCGGAGCTGCGAATTCTGACCTTGTTGTTAAAGATGAAAAAGGGCAAAAAGTAACATTATCCATCAAGCCTAAAAAGGGAGAAACATTTAAATATAAAATGAACGCAGTTACAACTTCCAAGGAAAAAGGTCCTATGACTAATGAAAAAGAAATCACTTCGACTCAGGATATAAATTATTATTATTCTGAAGAAGTAAATGATATTGCAGAAGGATCCGGAATTATTACTTTTAAAATAAAATTTGACAGCATTAACATTTTATCAACAGTTTCTTCATCTGATTCCACACTTAAAATAATTTATAACTCAAATGTAAAGGACTCTGTTTATTCAAAGCCTGATTTTATTCAGTACAATGCAATCATGAATGAGGAATTCTTTGCACGGGTGTCACCAAAGGGCGAAATATCGGAAATATACGGTCTGGAAAAAGTATATGAAAATATGTTTAAGGCTCTTGGGGATACATTGAATGATTCACAGAAAGAATCTCTGAAAAGCTCTTTTGGAAAAGATGCCATACAGGCGGTTTTGCAGCAGCAGTTTCAGATATTCCCTGATACTCCGGTTTATACAGATTCCTCCTGGTCACGGTCATATGAAACTCAGATCATGATCTTTCCGGTTAAGAATATCCTGAATTATAAACTAAGTGAAATTAAAGAAGAGAATAAACAACTGATTTTAAAAATTGACGCAGATTTAACAGCAGAATTCATTGACAAGGATATTAAAGAGGAGAAGGTGAGTTACAAAATTGAAGATGAAAAAACCGGCGGTAAAGGTATAATCGAATATAATTTATCGAGGGGCTGTGTTACTAGTAAAAAGACATCAACAAATATAGAGCTTGATATGAAAATTTCATCAGGTGGTCAAAGCATAAAAACAAAACAAGCAGTCACTACTGCTTTGAATATCAGTCTTTTGTAATAATCGGAAAATTATGGGGAAAGAAAAGTTACTGGATTTGGATAAATTCCGGATAAAACCGGGAGAAAAAATAAAATTAAAAGATTTTGATACTGAGTATAAAGGCAATAAGCTCGATAAAGATAAGGGAAAAGAACTTCTGATGGAAAGCAGGGAAAAGCTTTCCGAGCTACAGGATAAATTGTATGCTCACAATGAATACAGCGTTCTAATAATTTTTCAGGCAATGGATACCGCAGGCAAAGACGGAGCCATAAACCATATAATGTCCGGTTTGAATCCCAGCGGCGTTCAGGTTACAAGTTTTAAAGTACCTTCAACAACTGAACTCGATCACGATTACCTGTGGAGACACAGCCTGGCTTTACCTCCCCGGGGCGAGATCGGAATTTTTAACCGGTCACATTATGAAAATGTTCTGGTAACTAAAGTTCATCCGGAATTTATCCTGAAAGAAAACCTTCCCGAAGTTAATTCAATCAAAGACATCAACGATAAATTCTGGGAAAACAGATATAAACAAATAAACCGTTTTGAAAAGAATCTCTTTCAGAACGGAACCATTATTTTAAAATTCTACCTTCACCTTTCCGAAAAAGAACAGAGAAAAAGATTAATTGAAAGAATAGATGATCCGAAGAAGAACTGGAAATTTTCAGCAGCAGATGTAAAGGAGAGGCAATTCTGGAATCAGTATCAGAGCGCTTATGAACAAGCTATCAGCAGTACATCAACGGATGAAGCACCATGGTTTATTATTCCTGCTGACGATAAATGGTTTACCCGATTAGCAATTGCAGAAATATTGTATGAGCAGTTTTCATCATTAAATCTTGAATATCCGAGTGTTAGCGATGAACAAAAATCAGAGCTACAAAAGGTCAAAGAGGAATTATTAAATGAGAATTAATTAATTGGCAAAGAAGATCCTGTGATTCTGAAAATTTTGTTTTCTTTTTTTATTGAAATCTTACAAAAAAATCCTGTTACTTACCAAAATCATATGATATACCGGCACCATATTCAAATCCGGTCATCATTGCCGGAGGCACCGGATCCTCCGTATATAATTCCCCGTCATCATAAAAGCTGTTATTGTAATTTATATTAAAATTAACCCCGAAGTTTCTAGCAAACTTTACATCAAATCCAAATCCAACCTGAAATGCATATCTTACCAAAAATTGATCCTCACCCCCTCCCTGAAGATGATTATTGTTTGTGATAAGATTTAATCCGTTCATGAAAGAGAAATACGGCATGAAGATATTTTTATAAACATAGTACCGTCCCCCGATATGCACAGGGTAAATTTTAAAATCAACATATCCTGTATCTACACCTTCTCTTAATTCCTGATTAATAAATCCAACTCTGCCTACTACCAGCCATGAATTCGGAAAATACTTTCCGTAATTCAGATAAATTCCGCTTCCGTATTTGTAAGCATTTCCAAATTCTCCGAGATTACGGATATAGGTATAACTCAGAAATACCTGGTCAGTCAGTTGACTCAGATATTTTTTACTGTTCAGGCCGGTTGAATTTTTTGTATTGAAAGATTGAGAGTAACCAATACTGTTAACTGCAAAAATCAATATTAATAAAAATATTTTCATAAACTTTTTTTATGTTATATAATTCTTGTTCTAAAGAAAACCCTTACAATAGGCGTTTGGAATGATACATCCGGAGCATTGGTACTCGGCTGTCCGGGGACGTTGTATCCAAAATAATTATCAGGATAAAAATAATAACTTTTTCTTTTGTAATAACCTGCTCCTACGCCAAATACAAAATAATCTTTGATTGGCAGCTGAAAATCAAGTGATCCTGCCTGAAGAAAATGTTTTGAATATGAAGGTTCGCTCTGTGTCCAGATATAGTCCATTGCATATTGTATTGTAAAAATATCCCAGTCGCCCATGTGAAATGAGATTCTTCCCACTGCACCAAGACCCTGCCCGAAATCATAGCTTCGTCCGTCAACAGAATCATAAAAATAATCATTTGGTGTTCCACCCATTGGAATCAACCTGATTCCTAATTTTGTACGGAAATCCAATTTATCAACTTCGAAATGTGAATTTAATTGTTCAACTATTGCTGCATTGCCATACAAAAATCCCGGATTATTAAAATAATTATAATTCAAAGTTGTTTCAAGAGCATGCTTAGCATTTTTTTTCTCAGAAATCTGGAAACATACCAGACTTCCTTCCGCGTTCATTGCAGTCAGATTAGGTGAGGACGATGCAATTGCAATGTTATAGTAAAAGTGAGAAAAAGGTGCAGTATGAGAAGTGAGACGATAAGCACTGCCGTAGTGAACTGACATCTCAAATAGACCGTCAAGCTCTTTGTTATCCGGATTATGCGTTGAGTCATCTTCAATTAAGACTCTTGTACCTGCATCCATGGTTAGTTTTAAATCATGAGGTGTTCTCCATTCAGGATTCGGAAATATTCTAGATACCTCTCCGGTTACTAACCTGTTAAATAATCTAACGGGGTTTACTATACCGCCGGCTATTTCAGTCCAGACTCTGTGACCTCCTCTTGCCTGATTATCCGTGATCAAAGTTGAAAGTCTGTAAAGTATTTCACCAAATGCCGCTCCGTTCATTCCGGTATTTACCCAGTCATTGATTGCAGGCTGATTTGTTTCCATAAATGTTTCCCAGATATAGCTGCCTACGAGTGCGAAACCAGATGATTCCCAGAAATTATACCCGTTCGCTCTTCCACTGTTAAAAAATAAGTTTCCGCCGTAGGGATGTGAAAATAAATTTGTCAGGAAATTATCCCCGTCATAATTCCAGCCTTTCTGAATATTTGACCAGATCGACTGAAACCCGATGAAAGGCCATCGCTCACCTGCGGTGGAATCTTCCCAATCCCTGAAGAATCTTGCCATTGTCCATGGTATCGCAATATTGAAAAATAGTTCATCAAATACTGCCAGTCCGAAATGCCTTTGAGATTCCCAGGGTATGTAATTTTCCGGTCTTAGCTTTTTTAAATCTGTATTTCTTTCAGGCTGTATATCGGAGTAACTGTCTGATAGTAAGGATTTCTTGCTGACTGTTTTCACACGGTCATAATTCCTTGAAAATAAATTAGTTCCGTTATTGTCTACTCCGGAAATTTTTGTAATTACTGATGAGCTGTAGCTCTGCTGTTTATCAGAGTTAAGTCTAAGCTTGATTTTATTAGTATTATCACCTTCAGAAATTTTTTCGTTAAGTTTTTTTAACGTCAGCTTTTCTCCGCCTGCTGTTCCCTGAGCTGAGGTAATTTTTATTTCCGCAAAAAATAAAACTAATAAAATGAAAAGAGTAAATTTATTTATAGGCATATTTCATATTTGATGCTGAGGGAATAATTTAATTAATTTTGACAAACATAAACAAAATAATAATAAAGCAAAAGATATAAAAAATAATTTGAAATGCAATCATCTCAACAATTTTAAAAAAACCGGCTTATCAATTTATTATTAAAATAAATCTGAGATTCAATTTAACTATTGTTTAAGAATCACAAATTCATCAGCATTGTAACGAATTCGTTTTTCCTGAAATCAATAAGCAAATATCTAGAACCAAATGTGCTGAAATGTTATAGAAAATATTTTAAAATCACCTCCGACTCTGGTTGCAACTCCGGCAGAGAAATTTGCTTTTATGGAATTGTTGGCATTTATAGGGACCGACAAAGTCACGCCTGACCTGAAATTTTTTTGAAAATCCCGTCTGTATGTATCGTTTAATTTAGTTTCACCTCCATCCACATATACTCCATCTAAAGCTAAGTATATCTTTGAAGGGAAATAATAGCTGATATGTCCCTGAAGACTATACACAGGATTCTGATATAATGTGTTTCCTTTAAAATAATCTGTATTCTCCGTAAAAAGCCAGACTCCTGTAAAAAGCTCAAAAAAAACCGGACCTTTATTGTATGACATTCCGATCTCAGGCTTAAAACCCCAGCGGTTAGACCCAAGATTAATTAATTTATCATTATAATATAAACCGGTCGGAACGGACACTGCAACACTTGCTCCTAAAACAAACTCTTCTTTAAACTTTACAAAATCTTTCGGAGCAAGTGCAGGCGTTCCTATTATATTCATAATAAATTTTAATTTTGAATCTGCAAAACCTGTCCTGGTTGCTGATGTATCTCTGCCCTGAAGCTTTGCACTTCCTGACAGGAATACAAAAGGCACTGCCACCTGTACTTTGCAAAGCTTACCTAAGAGTCCGAATGATCTTAAATAACCGATTCCTAAATTATTTGAATTTAATTCAAGATCTTTTATCGGTGCAGCAGCATCTGTTACAATATCTCCGGTCTGATAAGCGTAAACCAAAGCCAATGCATTCATTCCTATCGGTATGCCTGAATAATTTCTCGGCTCCATTTCCTGAGAAGAAGAATTACGAAGAAAAAATATGAAAAATATGATGGTAACCAGAACCAATCTGATCATATAAATCTTTTAATTTTAAGAATTTCTGTTTTCACAAAATTAATTTCATTCGATTATAAAGTATACTCAAAATTTTTTATTTTTCCCAAATTTTAAAATACCCGAAACCATCAGACTGCCCAAGACTAAAAAAAAGATTTGCATTTAAGACTCAATGACTCAAAGTAATTATTTCTTGATTGTTACAACTTAGAGTCTTAGATCCTTTGAGGTATAAAATTAAATTTCAACAGTCTGTATTTCCGGAGTATTTAAATATACATTTTAAAAAAAAGTAACTTTGCCGTTATCAAGATTATAGACTCCGCCTACAATTTTTATTTCACCCTTCTCTTCCATCTCTCTCAGAATCGAACTGTTTTTTCGAATATTATCTTTCATTAGCATCACATTCTCATCAGTTACTTTTTGAACAAACTCCTTATTGTTTGAAGTCTTATCACCCTGAAAAGAAGAAAGACTGTCAATCGCAGGTTTTATTTTGGCAAGAAGCTCAGTAATATTTCCAAGCTCAACATTATCAATTGCAGATTTGACTGCACCACACTGCGTGTGACCAAGAACGAGTATAAGTTTTGAACCCGCAACTTTGCATCCGTACTCCATGCTGCCTAGTATATCACCGTTTACAATATTACCGGCTACTCTGGCAACAAATATATCGCCAATACTCATATTAAATATCGATTCTACGGGCACTCTGGAATCAAGACATGACAAAATTACGGCTGCCGGATACTGGCCGTTCTCGGATTTCAAAATCTGGCTTGAATAATCAACATGAGTCATTTCTCCTCTGGAAAATTTTTCATTTCTCTTCTTTAGCGTATCCAGAATTTGCGATGGATTCATTGACGACTGAAGCTCCTGTGTAATTACATCGGTCCTGACTACCGGAGCTTCTTTTTTCTCAGAGCAGGAAATCATTAATATTGAGAGCGCTGTGAGCAAATAAATTTTTTTCATGTATTAGGGTTAAGTTAAAAAGAATTTTTCATTTATTTATGTGAATAACTATTAGATTTACTAATTATTTAACCTTACAAAAATATGACTACAAATTTTAAATAGCAAACTTTTAATATTCTCAATATAAATATTCCCTGATGTAAGCATTAAAATTAACCATTGAGTCTTTATTCAAAGTGCGAAACATAGCCTGTAATTTATTTCTAATTCACAAAAAAATACAAAAACGGTCAATCAGAAAATTCATTGACAGAGTGATTCATATTATCCATTTTCAAACATACACAATAAAATATGAGATTTATACTTAATGTACTGTTTGTGCTGATCTTCTCGGTTACAAAAGGTTTTGGATTTATCACGATGCCGGATTCTGCTTCGGAAAAATTTACATCCGCGGATTCAGTAAGAGGAAGGATTTCACCCGAAAGAGCATGGTGGAATGTTTTAAGGTATGACCTGACAGTGAAACCTGATTATAAAAGTAAAACGATCTCGGGAAAAAACATTATCGGGTTTGAAGTGCTTAAAGAAAAACATCCTCTCATTCTGCAGATTGATTTGCAGGAGCCGATGAAAATAGACAGCGTAATTCTGAATTCCGAAACTTCCCTTTATTTTAAACAATTCGGGAATGCGTGGTATGTTGCCTTTCCTCCGGAAGAGGACAGGAATGAGAACTCTCTTCAGATTTATTTTCACGGTGAACCAAAGGAAGCAAGATTTCCCCCATGGGACGGCGGATGGGTATGGAGTAAGGACAGTCTTGGTAATCCATGGATGAGCGCTGCGTGTCAGGGACTCGGCGCGAGTTCCTGGTATCCGTGTAAGGATCATCAGAGTGATGAACCGGATAAAGGAGCTTCGCTTACTATGATTGTAGCCTCAGATCTAACAGGAGTTTCAAATGGCAGGTTAAAATCAAAAAATAATAACGAAGACGGAACAGTATCCTACAAATGGGAGGTCGTCAGTCCCATCAACAACTACAACATTATTCCCTATATAGGAAAATATGCAAATTACAGAGATTCTTATGACGGTGAAAATGGATTGCTGGAAATTGAGCTGTGGGTTCTTGAATATCATTTTGATCGGGCTTCCGGTTATCTTATTCCGGAAATAAAAAAAATGTTCAAAGCTCTGGAACACTGGTTCGGTCCGTATCCGTTTTATGAAGACAGCTATAAAATAGTTGAAGCTCCTTATGCTGGAATGGAACATCAGTCTGCGGTTGCTTACGGAAATAAATTCGGTCCCGGGTTTTGGGGAAGAGACCGGTCGAAAACCGGTTACGGGATGAAATTCGATTATATGATAGTTCACGAGAGCGCTCATGAATGGTTCGGAAATAACATTACAACAAATGATATTGCAGACATGTGGGTGCATGAAGCATTTGCCGATTACAGCGAAGCGCTCTTCCTTGACTACTGGTATGGAAAGGATGCAGCTGATGAATACAATCACGGACTCAGAAATACGATCACGAATACAAGTAACATTATAGGTTCATATAATGTGAATAATGAAGGAAGTTCAGATATGTATTCAAAAGGCAGCAACATGCTGAATTCAATCAGGCATAGCATGGATGATGATGAAAAGTTTCGTGAGATTATCAGAGGACTGACTAAAACATTTTACCATAAAACAGTTGATACGAAAGACATTGAAAACTATATAAGTGATAACTCGGGTTATGATTACGGAAAAGTACTTGATCAGTATCTTAGAACAACACAGATTCCGAAATTTGAATTCTATTTTAGCAAAGACAGAGAAAAAATCTTTTACCGATATACTGACTGCATTGACGGTTTTAATCTTCCGGTTGCATTAGACAGCGGCGGAGTGAAGATTAAAATTTATCCTGAAAAGGAAAAATGGAACAGTTCGGAAATAACTTCCGCACAGGCTGCACTATTTACACCGGAAATTATTGAGAGGATGTACTATGTAAATGTGAGTGAAGTAAAGAAATAATGTCAGGTTTATAGTAAAAATTATTTATTCAAAAGATTCATAAGATAAGATGTAAGATGTTTTATTTTTCCATTATGCATATGGAACACATCACAAAACACCGCATCAAGCTTTCCCCCGTCTTTCATTTTGCCCTGAACTGCTCCTTCTGCTACTACAACATCATCTTCTTCAATCATTCTCACTATTTGTATTTCGGGACTTCCAATAAAATTTTCATTTTCAATTTCCTTATCAAATGCTTCCTTCCCGCTAACACTGAACATCCCCGGTATTTCCCATACAACATCATCCGTCAGACATGACAATATCTTCTCATGGTCACTTGCCCTGAATCCTTCCAAATACTTATCAATAGTCTTTTTATTTTCTGTCATTAATTTTAAAATTAGTATTTTGAAATAACTCAACCACTCAACCACTCAACCACTTAACCACTCAACCACTTAACCACTCAACCACTTAACCACTCAACCAAACCTATACAGATCTCCATTAAGATACTTCAATCCCGAATCACAAATAATCGTAACGATCTTCTTTCCTTCACCAATAATCTTTGCTCTCTGAATTGCAGCCCAGACATTCGCACCGGATGTAGTTCCTCCGAATATACCTTCCAGTCTTGCAAGCTTTCTTGCTGTTGCAATTGCGTCTTCATCCGAAACGGCAATGATTTCATCGGCAAGATCAAGTCTGCAAATCGAAGGTACAAAGCCGGCTCCAATCCCTTCTAATTTGTGAGTACCGGAAATATCACCTCCCGACAGGGCGCGTACATGTGCAGGTTCAATAGCGATGCATCTGATACCGGGAATCTCCATTTTAAAAACTTCCGAATTTCCTGAAAAGCAGCCACCGGTTCCAACTCCCATTATGAATTCATCTATGTTCTTACCTAGTGCATCCATTATTTCCCTCGCCATTAAATGATATGCTTTCCTGTTGTCTGTATTATTAAACTGATCTGTCCAGAAAGTATTGTGCTCTTTACTCAATTCTCTCGCTCTTTCAACCATAGAATCAATAAGATTAGCCGTTATTAAACCGTTTTCACTTGGGAATATTTCAAGTTCAGCTCCGAATGCACGCATGGTCTGAAGTTTTTCCTCTGCAAAAGCATCTGAAGATACAAAGTATGAGCGGTATCCTTTGACCGCGCATATCATTGCAAGTGAGCTTCCGGTACTCCCGCCGGTATAGTCAACAACTCTTCCGCCGGGTTTTAGCTCTCCTCTTTTTTCAGCTCCTTCGATCATTGATAGCGCCATTCTGTCTTTAATGCTTCCGGTTGGATTAGCTCCTTCATACTTTACATAGATCTCTGCGCATCCTTTTTCAGAAAGCCGCTCCAGTTTTATTAAAGGTGTATTTCCTATCGCTCTCATTTTTTATTATATTAAAGAAAGTAAACCTGACAGGTTTTCATTGTGTATTTTGCACAATTCAGTACAGATTTTTTAAACCTGTCAGGTCAAAGAAGTTACGCAAGGTGCAGCTTTCGATTTAAAACCACCCCCAAACCCCAACGCCATTAAGTTAAGGTTGCAGTGCAGTTTAGAAAAACCTTATTTTTGTCTCAAACCTTAATAGAAAATATTCACTATGAATTTTAACCTTATTAACCTTATTATATTTTAAATATAACTTATAAGGTAATAAGGTTATATTTAATTGTAACTAATTTCTTTTAAGGTTGAATATTTCGAATAAGGTTTTCAAAGTTCCCATATTCAAAACTATAA
>CAYNTN010000065.1:15411-26785 GCA_964399995.1 uncultured Ignavibacteriaceae bacterium | reverse complement strand
AATTCTCTATTGATGTTCATTAGAATATATCTCTATTGAAAAATTTGGGTTTAAGCTACAAATTACAAATTACAGATTACGAATTACGAGTTGCGATCTATGAGCTATGAGTTATGAGCTATGAGATATCAGCTATGAGATATGAGCTATGAGTTATGAGCTATGAGATATGAGATATGAGATATGAGTTATGAGTCATGAGATAAAGAAAATGATAGACAATCAACGATTGTCGATTCACGATTAACGATTAACGATTAACGATTAACGATTCACGATTAACGATTGACGATTCACGATTAACGATTAACGATTCACGATTCTCGATTTCCGATTCCCTATTCACTATTCACTATTGACGATTCACTAGTGACTATTCATCTATAGTTCGTAAACTGAAATGCAAATTCCAGCTCAGCTTCTTTTAACATCTTCATTACATCCTGAAGATCATCCTTTGATTTTCCGGAGACCCTGACCTGCTCATCCTGAATGGTAGCCTGTACTTTCAGCTTTCTGTCTTTTATCATTTTAACAATATTCTTTGCATCTTCCTTTTCTATTCCCTGTTGAAGCTTGATTTCCTGCCTTACGGTTCCGCCTGATGCAGGCTCTACTGTTCCATATTTAAGAGCCTTTATTGAGATTCCGCGTTTGATCATTTTATTCTGAAGAATGTCAATTACTGACTTTAATTTGAAATCATTATCGGAAGCAATATTGATAATGTGCTCTTTTTTGTTCAGAGTAATTTCACTTTTAGATCCCTTAAAATCATATCTCTGTATAATCTCCTTCAGAGCCTGGTTAATTGCATTGTCAACTTCCTGATAATCTACTTCTGAAACTATATCGAATGAGAATTGATTTGCCATATTTTAAAATTTAATTAAATGGATTTTTGAATAAAATAATAAATCTATTTTTCATTATGTATATACAAATATAAGAAATGGATAATGATGGATAAATAAGAAGCAACGAATAATGAAGTAATGTTAATAAATCATTCTTTAAAAACACAGATCATTGAACATTGAACATTGAACATTGAACATTGGTTTTGTTTTACACAATAAAATTATTATTTTTCAATTACCGGTTATCTAAGTATGAATAAGTTAGAATATTTATTTCAAATAGTATTTACATTTTTAATCTTAAATAGTTCCTATTCATCAGCAAACGGGAATCTGACAGAACGTATTGCAGAAATTATCTTTATAAAAGATGATAATTATAATGGACAGAGTCAGTTTTATGAGACCATTATTGAACTTGGTTATGATGCAGATATTATAGAACCTGATTCTGTAACACTTGAAAAATTAAATCAATATTCGCTCGTTGTTTTATCAACAGGGAATAATACAATGGCTTGTCAAAGTTCAAATATGAGGTTAGGGGTACAGGCATTCATAATTGAGCATTCGGGAAAAGTAATTATAGAAGGTGGGCATACAGGATATATATCCGCAGTATTCCCGTTTTATCTTGGATTCAGAAATAAAGTAATAATGATTGACAACTGGGTTGCCGACAACGGCGGAAATCTTGTATTGTCGGATGTTTTTGCAAGTTACGATCTGGCTAATGTTCCGAATAAATTACCTTCAGTATTTACAATAAATTATTCAACTCAGGGTGATCAGGATGTATGCACTAATAATAAATTCACACAATTGTTTTATAAATCTTCTTTGTATAGTGATAAAACCGGAATACTTGTTTATCCAACTGTTCTGAATCCCCGCGTAATTAATTTTTTCAATTACTATTCATCTTTTGCTTACAGAGATGAGGCTAAAATGCTTTTGCAAAATTTTATTTTTAATCTGATCGGAAAACCTGTGGGAATAAATAATGTTACAGGTGAAATTCCAAGCGGGTTCACCCTAAATCAGAATTTTCCAAATCCCTTCAACCCCGGTACAGTTATAAGTTATAGTTTGCGGGTAAGAAGTGTTGTATCTTTAAGAATATATGATGTACTGGGAAATGAATTAACATCAGTAATTAATAAAAAGCAAAATGCAGGAGATTATGAGTATTATTGGGAGGCTGATAACTTATCCGGAGGAATATATTTTTATTCACTGTATATTGACGGGAAATTGTTTGATACGAAAAAAATGATGTTTTTAAAATAGTCTGTGGTTGTATTGATTTTATAACATCGAACAGTAAATATCGAATTGTCTTTTTAAAAACCAAAGTCCGGAATACATTACTGTAATACCGGACTTTGTTTTTATGCGACTTATCAGTTTTATTTAGAAACTTGCTTCAAAGACATCTATGTTACTATCTTCAAAATACATTTCATTCCTTTCTATTTTATGTTCCATTGAACGATGATTAAAATTTAACAATCCATGTGTAAAGACCTGATTCAAAGCCAGCTCCTGAGACTCATAATACCTTGGTTCGTAAACACTTGCTTTAACTGAATCTGTGGCTATAAAATAACTTGGAACAGCGTAAAATCTGTTTTCACTGTTTTGAAATAATTTTACGTAGAGGGTTGGAAGGTCACCATTTAACTTGATTCTGTATGTATCCACTAACCTGTGAATTTTCTTAATTGTGTTAGGTTTAATGTTCAGATTTCTAATGTTTACCATTTCTTGTACCTTTCGTTTTTAATTTTTTTGTACCATTTGGTTGTATGAATAACATTTATGGAATTAATAAAATTCTGTTGGATTTTTAAGATTTGTAAGATTTATAAGATTTGTAAGATTTATAAGATTTGCAATATTTGTAAGATTTGTATATAAACCCTTCTTTAAAAGTAAACATCGGGTAAAACTAGAAAATGATAAATTCTTGCCTTAACCTTTAAAACCAGAGTTATAATATTACTCAAACTGGTGAAACCGATAAAAATCAGGCGGTATGCGGAATCGACATACAAATATTAAATACCGGAGAATTGTCTTATGACTAAATATGCTGCATTTCTAAGGGGGATTAATGTCGGAGGGAATAAACCCGTAAAAATGGATGAACTGAAGAAAATTTTTAAATCCTTAGGATTTGTGAATGCCAAAACTATTCTTGCAAGTGGTAATGTTCTATTTGAAGCGAAACATCAAAAAGCCAATATTCTTGCAGGAAAAATCGAGAAGTGCCTTAAAAAAAATTTCGGATCAGAAATTAATGTAATTGTCAGATTACTTGATGAATTACAGAATCTTATAGATCAGAATCCTTTCAGTGGAATTAATTTAACTCCGGACAAGAGATTTTATGTAACTTTTCTATCTGCGGAGCCTCAAAGTAAGCTTAATATTCCTTATGAATCTCCTGATAAAAGTTTTAGAATATTTCGCGTTACTGAAAAAGATATATGCAGTGTACTGACAATTACAGATCAGAGCAATACAATTGATCTTATGGGAATTATTGAAAAAGAATTTGGTAAGAAAGTTACAACAAGAAATTGGAATACAATTATGAAATTTTTCAAGTAATAATAGTGCGCAGGATGAATTTAAAAACAGGACAAATCCTTTGGTTACAATATTTTTATTTTACATTTCATTTATATTTTCATATAGCTAATTTTAAAACATGTTAAAAAAAGTCATAATATTCATTGTAATTGTCATCAGTCTGATGTTTTTAGTGAACAACGTCATAATGCCGCTTTATGTGAAACATTCAGATACTGTAAAAGTCCCGAAAATTATAGGAATGAATTTTATTGAAGCAAAGAAAATCATAGAAGAAGGCGGTCTTGAAATAAAACAGGGTGACGTCAAATATGATGAATCCATTCCAATAGGTCAGATTCTTGACCAAAATCCTCCTGCTGATGAAACAGTAAAATACGGAAGAAGAATTTATGTAACGATTTGCGGAGGTGAGCAGCTTTCGGAAGTTCCGAATTTAAAAGGAAGATCATTAAGAGACGCTAAGTTTACACTGGAACAAAGAGGTTTGAAGTTAGGAGAGACAGTCAGAAAGAATACAAATGAATTTCCTGCTGATCATGTGGTGTCGCAGATTATTCAGCCCGGGAGCAAAGTGAAGAAAAATTCTGCGCTTGATTTGATTCTTAGCGACGGACCTGTGATTGGTGACCTGAAAGTACCCGGTGTAACGGGAAAAAATCTTGAAGAAGCCAAGAAAATCATAACTGACAGCAAATTAAAGATCGGGAAAATAACATATCAAACAAATAATGATCTTCCTGCAGGACAAATAATTGATCAGTATCCTAAAGTTGATAAATCTGCAAATGAAAATACTGCTGTTGATTTATTTGTTGCAAGGAAAAAAGTAATTATTCAAAAAGATATAGAAGAGGAATCAGAAGATCCGTCAGTAATTGAAGACAAAACCGTAAAAGATCAGGATTTAAATCAAAAAACTGATATACAGAAGGAAAAAGCAACAGACGGTTCGAAACCTTTACCGGCAGATAAAACTTCAGATAAGAACACTGATAAAACACCGTCAAATAAAAAAGAAGACGTCAATACAAAGAAATCAGATCCAAATGGCGAAGATAATTCCAAAGATAATTAATAACTCAAGTTGAGCGGTTTTTCTAAAAAAGTTAGAATACGCCACGAATTTGCACTAATTGTCGCGAATTAAAAGAAATGATTTTCGTGTTCATTCGTGTGAATTTGTGGCAAAAAACAAATTTCAGTTATAAAAGCGGTCAACTTAAGTTAATAAATATTATCAAAACTCTTCTTTTACATTTAAATGAAAAAAATTTGTCCGTCCATACTTTCCGCAGATTTTTCCGATTTAAAAAAACAAATAGTAGAAGTTGAAAAAGCCGGTGCAGATATAATTCACTGCGATATAATGGACGGCAGTTTTGTCCCTAATATCAGCTTCGGGGCGAAAATAGTTTCTGATGTAAATAAAATTACAAACCTGCCTCTTGATGTTCACCTAATGATAAATAATCCTGAAAGATACATCAATGAATTTCATAAAGCGGGAGCTGATTATATATCTGTTCATTATGAAAATAATCTTCATCTTAACAGGATAGTTAATCAGATTAAAGATCTCGGAATAAAAGCCGGTGTTGTGTTAAATCCATCGACTCCGGTGTTCATGCTTGATGACATACTTGAGTATGTGGATTATGTATTGTTAATGAGCGTGAATCCCGGATTCGGCGGACAGAAGTTCATTTCAAACTCTTTGCGCAAGATACGGCAGCTAAAGGAAAAAATTAACATTAATAATTATAAATGTGAGATAGAAATTGACGGCGGTGTGGGAGTTAAAAATATCAGGGCAATATCGGAAGCGGGAGCAGACATGTTTGTCTGCGGAGCTTCTATATTCGGAGCACCGGATATCAGTGAGGCAGTAAGAAAAATGAAATCTGTTATTTTGAGCTGATTCCGACTGAAAATTTAAACATTAACATTAAATAATCTTATTGAAGACTGATTCTGTTAATCAGTCTTTGAAATAAATTACCATTTCAAAAAATATCCTTATGGAGAATGTATTTTTTAGTGATGATGTTTTATCCGCAGAAAAGAAAATTATTTCATCTCTGAATATTTCACCGCTGATTCTAATGGAAAATGCAGGTTCAAATTCCGCAAGATATATTTTAGAAAATTATCCTGACTGCACCGGCAATGAGATAATAATTATTACCGGTAAAGGAAATAATGCCGGTGATGGATTTGTGATAGCCCGTCATTTAGTAAACCATAATGTTCCTGTCAAGGTGCTGAATCTTTATAAGGAAAGCGAGCTGAAAGGAGAAGCACTGGTGAACTACAGGACTTTGACAAATCTTAAAAATAATCTGCTGAATATAAGTTACTGTAAAGACGTAAAAGACTGCAGCAAGGAGATCAGGGAAGAAAATAAAATCATAATTGATTCAGTATTCGGAGCAGGATTTAAGGGAAAAATGGACAACAGAATTGAAAATATTGCAGAGTTCATTAACGGATTAAACGAAAAGGTGATAATTGCAATTGATATTCCTTCCGGACTAAGTAGTTTTAGTCCGAATGCAAATTCAATAAAAGCAAGTGTAACACTAAGTATGGGTGTTAAGAAATTTAATACATTATTTTATCAGGGCAGAGAGAACTCAGGTAAAATTGAAGTTATGAATATTGGAATATCAGAATCAGAATTCACAAAATATAATTACAAAAATATATTTCAGATTGAAAAAGATGATATAAGGAAAATATTACCTTCAAGAAAAATTAATTCATACAAGTATTCTAACGGAAAGGTCTTTATTCTGTCAGGTTCTCCCGGATTAACCGGTGCATCTTATTTATGTTCAATGTCTGCATTACGGACTGGCAGCGGAGCTGTGGTGACGGGGGTTCCAAAGTCATCAAATGAGATCCTTGAAATTAAAATGACAGAAGTAATGACATTGCCTCTGGCTGAAACTGAAAATAAAACTCTGTCATTGAACTGTTATGATGAAATAATAAGCCGTTTAGACTGGGCTGACACAGTTCTGATCGGTCCCGGGTTATCAAAGAATGAGCAAACACATGAACTTGTGAGGAAAATAGTCAAAGAGAATAATCTGAATTTTGTAATTGATGCAGATGCTATTTCTGCTTTCAGAGGAAACCTCAGATTTCTGAAGAATAAAAAAATCATTTTGACGCCTCACATAGGTGAGTTTGCAGATTTAATCAACAAAGATATAAATGAAGTCAGAGATAATTTTTATGAACTGTCAAAAAATTTTGCAAAGGAACATAAAATAACACTTGTATTAAAAAATTCACCTACAGTCGTTACCACAGGAGACGGATTTTACATTAATTCAACCGGCAGAGAAAATCTTGCAACAGCAGGAACGGGTGATGTTTTATCCGGAATCATTTCAAGCCTGTATTCACAAACAAAAAACATACTCGACAGTGCAATTGCCGGAGTTTTTATACACGGAATGTGTGGTGACAGGTTATATCATCGGTTTGGGGCTTCATCTACTCTGGCAGGAGATCTGATAAATGAAATTCCTTTCGTTAAAAATGATCTGATCAGAATTGAAAATTAATCCGCGGATTTATCATATAAGTCTTCTGCTTTACTGTATAGCTATATTCATTCTATCATCGATTCCGGGTGATAATTTTCCTGATGTTGAGATTGAATTCAGTGACAAGATAGTTCATCTGGTTGTTTATGCGATTCTGTTTTGTTTATTTTTTTATTCCTTAAAAAATCAGTCGAAATATGTTAGATTGCGTGAACTTGCATTAGAGTATTCTTTCGCATTTACAATTTTTTTTGGACTTACTGATGAATTTCATCAGTATTTTGTTCCGTACAGGAGCTCTGAATTTTATGACTGGGCAGCAGATATCACGGGTGCTTTGACAATGTATTTGATTTTCAAATTTGCAGGCAGAAAAAGAAAGATTATGATTGCTGTATTATTGTTGATTGCCGCTATTGCGTATTCAAGTATAGGAGATTCGACAAATAATGAGTCTAAACCTAAATTAAAGCTTGAATCCGAATTATCATGGTTGAATCTTATGCCGGTGGTTGGTGACCGGAGAAATGTATTCTGTTTTAATTTAAAACTAAGATTCAGCGGGAATAAATTGGATACGAATTATAATATAACCGATTTTACGGTTAATTTGAGCAATGCAAAATTAAGAGATAAGAAATTCATTAAAGAGATATCCGAAGTCAGCGATTCAGGTTTTCTGATGACCATATATCAGGATCCTGAGGAAACTTATCTTGGCAATGATAAGATATACCCTGAAGAAGTGAGCTTCGCATTTAATGTAAAAAGAAAAAGCAAATTTATTAAATCCGTGAAAACCCATATAATTCCAATTCAGAAAACCTATTAAATAAATGATAACCATAAAAGAACTTTATGATGTAATACCAATGCTGATAATAGCATTCTCTGCAACATTCATACTGCTTATAGAAGTGTTCACAAAAAAAGGTGAAAATGTAATTTTCGGATTCAGTCTTATTTCAGCGGCAGCGGCTATAGGAACTTCCTTTATGTATTTTAATAAAGAGCTAATTCTTTTTAATCAGTTTCTGAAGATTTCAAATTCATCAGTGACATTCAGTTGTATCATACTTGTAAGCATAATCATTACAATTATTGCTTCTAAAAATTACATTGAAAAGGAAAATATAAATTTCGGAGAGTATTATTCGTTAATACTGTTTTCCCTGCTTGGTATGATGCTGATGGTATTTGCAAATGACATTTTGATAATTTTCATTGGTCTTGAGCTTATGTCGGTTTGTTTTTATGTCCTTGCAGGATTTTTGAGATTAAGACCAAAGTCAAACGAGAGTGCATTAAAGTATTTTTTACTTGGTGCTTTTATGACTGGATTCATACTCTACGGAATCGCATTGATTTACGGAATTACCGGAACTACAAATCTGACACAAATTTATTCCAATCCAAAAATATATATAAATTATGTTTTTATAATCGGTGTTGCTTTAGTTATGATCGGGTTTATGTTTAAAATTGGGGTCTTTCCGTTTCAAATGTGGATACCTGATGTTTATGACGGCGCTCCGACAGTTGTTTCGGGAATGCTTTCAACAGCCGGGAAGATTGCAGCAGTAGGCACAATACTTCCTATTATACTTACAATTAATATTTTGAATTTTAAGATAATTTTTTCTATAGCTGCCGTGGCTACTATGCTTTACGGAAATATAATAGCCCTTGCTCAGTCAAATATTAAAAGGCTGCTTGCATATTCATCAATAGCAAGTGCAGGATATATTTTTGTCGGTGTAGCCTCAATGAACGAATTTGCATTGAGAGGAATTGCATACTATTTAATTGCATATACTTTCATGCAGCTCGGGTCTTTTATCATTGTTTCAATGCTTGAAAAAGAAGATGACGGTTCAAGAGAATATAAAAACGTCGACATTGAATACTATAAAGGACTTGGAAAACGAAACCCGGTTGTTGCATTATTCATGACTTTTTTCTTGTTCTCGCTGGCAGGTATTCCTCCGTTTGCGGGATTCTGGGGAAAATATTATTTATTTTATGCAGCAATAAAATCAAATATGATCTGGCTGTCAGTAATTGGTATATTGCTCAGTCTTATCGGAGTATATTATTATTTAAAAATAGTTGTTTACATGTGGTTTAATGAATCTCAGGAAAATGTAATTGCAGAAAAGATATCAATTACAAATTCAGCAGCAGCAGCAACTTTTTTAGCAGTGGCCGGGACAATTATTTTTGGTGTCGATCCTAATTTATTTTTCAGATTATTTAAATTTGTTGCACCTTAAGAAATGCAAATTCAATATTCACAATGGCGTCCTGATTCAATGACTGATGAAAAGAGACTTGAAAATCTTATTTCCATTTTTAGTTATCTGCTTATTCAGACAAACGGAGACATTCAAGAAGCACTCGACTGGCTGGAACAGCTGGATGCTGAGTACCAGTTGTTTGATAAAGATCTTTCTTTCGGTGATTTTGTTGATGAGTTAAAGAAACAGGGCTATATTGCTGAGAAAGAAGGGATGAAAATTCTGACTGATAAAGGTTCACAGAAAATGAGATCGGAGTCATTAAAAAAAATATTTTCAGGATTAAAACCTGATACTTCAGGGTTTCATGAATCAAATAAATCCGGCAGGGGAATAGACAAGCTCGGTGAGCTTAAGAAATATGAATTTGGTGACCAGGTAACTAACATCGATCTGACATCTACTATAAAGAATGCATTCATAAAATCAGATATAAATAATTTCCGCCTTGAAGAAGATGACATTGATGTTTATGAGACAGAGCACATGACAAGCTGTGCGACTGTACTGATGATTGACATTTCACACAGCATGATATTATACGGCGAGGACAGAATCACACCGGCTAAGGAAGTTGCGCTTGCATTATCGGAACTGATCCTGACTAAATACCCCAAAGACAAACTAAACATTGTCGTCTTCGGAGATGATGCAAAAGAGATCACAGTCAGAGATCTGCCTTTTTTGACTGTCGGTCCGTTTCATACAAATACAAAAGCCGGAATAAAATTATCGAGGCAGATACTGAGGAGGAAAGGAAATGTCAATAAGCAGATATTCATGATTACTGACGGGAAACCTTCCGCCTTGTTTACTGATGACGGAAGAATTTACAAGAACTCATTCGGGCTTGATCCGAGGATTGTGAACAAGACACTCGACGAAGCTGTTGCCTGCAGAAAGGATAAGATCAAAATTACGACTTTCATGATAGCACAGGATTATTATCTCGTTAATTTTATTGAAGAATTTACAAAAGCAAACAACGGAAAAGCATATTATTCCGATCTTGATAAACTCGGGCAGCATATATTTGTTGATTATTTAAAGAACAGAAAAAGATTTAACTGAATATCTTTGAAATATATCACTCTTCTTTTATTTTTTTTTCCCCAGGTTATTTTTTCCAAAGAGCTTGCCATTAAGGATGACAGTTTGTATTTCTTTTCATCAAATGTTTTGTATGTGCCGGTAGAGGCAAGTATAATTGAAGCGAAGAACGGTATAACAAAAAATTTAAATAACGATTATCTTACGCTCAACATTGGTGTGTCTTTTGATTTGCTCGGACTAAAAGCAAAAGAAAATACATATTCATTTGGAATAGATTTTTTTACTTTTTCAAATCTGAGAAGCGAGGACAATTTTAAATTTCCGGTAGATGCCATTGATTATTTGTTCGGGGTGAATTTTAATATGAAGAAAAAATTATCCGAAAGAAATATTCTGACTTCGAGATTCAGGATTTCACACATATCTTCGCACTTTGAAGACGGACACATTTATGAAAGATCTGATACAATTTTCACTCCCTTTGTGTTCAGCAAAGAGTTTTTGGATCTACAGGTGATGAGTAATTACAGAATATCAAAAGATTTACATTTCAAAGGAATGCTCGGAGTTGATTATATTTTTCATTCTATTCCTGAGATGGCAAACTTTTCCGGACAACTCGGACTGGAATTCAGATACTTTCTGACTGAAATATTTAATGTTTATGTTTCAAATGATGTTACATTGGCATCTGTAAATTCATCATCAAATTTAAATGAAAGTTTTGAAACCGGTCTTTCATTTGGAAGGATAAACTCCCGATCGATAAATCTATACTTCGATTATTATGACGGGCAGGACTACAAGGGTCAGTACTATGGAAAATATCTGAACTATACCGGTTTGGGTATGCGATTCAAGCTTTAAATTTTGTTAATTGTTAATTGTTAATTGTTACTCGTTACTCGTTACTCGTTACTCGTTATTCGTTTACTCGTTATTCGTTTAATCGTTATTCGTTTAATCGTTATTCGTTTAATCGTTATTCGTTTAATCGTTATTCGTT
>CAYNTN010000065.1:0-15311 GCA_964399995.1 uncultured Ignavibacteriaceae bacterium | reverse complement strand
TAATTCTTAATTTGTAATTCTTAATTCTTAATTTGTAATTCTTAATTCTTAATTTGTAATTCTTAATTCTTAATTTGTAATTTGTAATTTGTAATTCGTAATTCGTAATTCGTAATTTGTGATTCGTAATTCGTAATTTGTAATTCGTAATTTTAAATCCATTATTATGATTATTTTATTGTTTTTAAATCTATTGTTTTTGAAAAGCGACAGTCTTCTGACAAAAGAGAAATCCATAGGTGATTTTCAGAATGCGGTCTCAATTGCTATGGATGGAAAAGAAAACATTTATGTACTTGATGCCGGTTCTGATCAGGTTGTAAAATTCAGCAATAAGCTTGAATATAAAAAGCGTAACGGAAAACAGGGTTGGGCTGAAGGGCAGTTTGATTCTCCGACTTTTATAGATGGCTCATCAGGACTTGATATTTTTGTCACCGACGGAAAGAATCACAGGGTGCAACGTCTCGATTTAGAACTTAATCCGATTGCTACGCTTTTGACAGACCTTCCTGATTTCGGTAAAGAGTTAAGATTCAGAACTCCAATAGCATCGTTGGTTTTAAATTCAAGTGAACTCTATGTAATAGACGGTGATAATAACAGGATTGTAGTTTATAAAGACGGAAGGAATCCGTCGTATGTTTTTGGAGATTACAAGTCCGGCAAAGGACAATTGGGGAGACCGGTGAAGATTTTAAAGGATGCGAGAAATTATATTTATGTTCTTGATAAGGAGCTGAGTGCAGTTTTGAGATTTGACAATCTGGGAAACTATGTCAACAGATTTGAGATTAAAGGACTGGAAAATTTTGCCATAAGGGCGAATACATTGTATCTTTTCGACGGCAGTGAGATAACACGGTATGATCTTGAAAAAAATTCTATTATTGATAAAATACAGCTTCCTTCGAAAAATAAAAATAAAAAGTACACTGATATTTTTGTTCTTCCAAATGAAAAGTATTTACTCTTAAGAAAAAATGAGTTAAGTTTGTGGGTGAAAAATAATTAAAAACATAAGGAGGAAATCATGGCAAAGGGGTTAAACAAGGTAATGTTAATCGGTGTAGTTTGGCCAAAAGATCCAGAACTGTCTTACACACCAAGTGGAGTCGCAGTTTGTAAATTTACACTCTCGACTGATGAATCTTACAAAGGTGAAGATGGTAACTGGGTCAACAAGACACAATACCACAACATTGTTGCATGGAGAAAACTTGGTGAAGTATGTTCTCAGTATTTAAAAAAAGGAAGTACTATTCATTGCGAAGGAAAAATTCAAACTGATTCGTACGAAAAAGATGGTAAAAAAAGTTACTTCACCAAAATTGTAATAAATGAAATGTTAATGCTGGACAAAAAGGAAGGTAACACAGTAATGAGTGACACTCCTAATGGACATGCCGAAACTGTTTCTGACAAAGGCAGTTCCGAGGGAAGTAATTCTGATGAAGATCTACCATTCTAATTAATAGATCATTAATTTCATACAGAATACACTTCCGCCTGACTTCATAAATTCACCGGTTTCAACTTCAATCAAGTTGAAACCGGTTTTCGTTATATCATCTTTGAACTTTACGCTTCCTTTCTGAACTATCACATTCTTTCCGTCAGGACAATGACAATTGCAGACGAAGAACTTTAAGTTTTCCTGTTCGTCTGTGTATATTATGTTCTGAAAGTACTCTTTGATAGACTCTAATCCTTCAGAATTAAAAGCGCTTTCCTGAATAACTGCGGTCTTGGAGTTTAAAACTGAAAAGCATGTATCCAGATGATATAGAACAGGGTTTACCAGCTTAAGTTTAACTATCTTAAAGTTAGTATAGTTAGCGATTATATCAAAAGTCTTTTCTTCTGTCCTGTAGCCAAAGCCGCCGAACAAAATGTTTCTCTCATAATCAATTACACAATCTCCCATAGACTCGAAATATTTTATTTCATCAGGCAGTTCGATGACTTCGTATTCCCTTTCCTGATAAAAATCTTTAAAATATTTCACCTCATCCTGTCTTTGCTTATTCTTCATTTTGCTCAGAATTACGGTTCTGATTCCATTTGATGAAAGGAAAGGGAGTGATTGATTTGCAGTGAAGACCATATCTACGAGACCTTTGACCGGCGGTATTAATTCAATTTCAAATCCAAGGTTAATATAGGTAGTTTTAAGATTTTCCCATTCATTTAAGGCTTTTACTTGATCAACTTTATCAATATTATCTTTCATGAATTCGTTTCCGGTGTAGTTTACTTCGAAATATTCCGGGCGGCACATTAAGATTTTTTTAGGAGACATTTTTTTTGAATTAGGAATTAAGAATTAAGAATTAAGAATTAAATGTCAGTATTAGTATTAAAAATTACAATAAATTATTCATTTAAAGATTAATTTGATATTTAAAAAGATAGCTAAAATGAATTACTTTGAGAAAAGCGTACTTATAGACTGTCCGGTTGAAAAAGCATTTGAGTTTCATTCTGACACAAATAATTTAAAGAAGATCACACCATCTAATATTAAAATTGAGATACTAAAAATTGATTTGCCATTAAAGCTTAACAGTGAAATTGAGTTAGAGATCACTCAATTTGGTTTATTTAAAACTCTCTGGCATATAAAACTTACTGAATTTACATCAAACAAAATAATTACAGATACACAGATAAGAGGACCGTTTAAAATCTGGATTCATAATCATTGTTTTGAAGATGTGAACGGAAAGACCTTAATGACTGACAAAATTCATTATGAACTTCCGTACGGAATATTTGGAAAAATTGGTCAGGTTTTATTTGTCAAAAGCATGATTGAGAAGCAATTTCAATTCAGACAAAAGGTGACTAAGGAGATATTGGAAAAAAGAGTTATCTGAATTTTTAAAAATCTTTAGCACATCTGAAACCTGCAATTATCCATCTTTCGTGAGTCTTAAAAAAATTACGGTAGGTATTTTTTGTAGAAAACTTTGGAGTTCCGAATGAACCTCCCCGTAATACTTTCTGATTGTTGAACCATTTGTCATTGTACTCGGTAAATCCGGATTTAAATCCGGGATATGGCATAAATTCGGAAGAAGTCCACTCCCAGTTATCGCCGATCATCTGATGACATCCGTAATAACTCTCTCCGGCCGGATATGACCCAATCGATGTGGTTCCCCAGAGTTTAGATTCAAATAGATTTGCATTAATAACTTCAGGCATCTCATTTCCCCATGGGAAGATTCTGTTTGAACCTTTATCTTCATCATAAGCCGCAGCTTTTTCCCATTCAGCTTCAGTTGGCAGTCTTTTACCAGCCCATTTAGAGTATGCATCAGCTTCAAAGTAACTGACATTTGTTACCGGTTCTTCTTTTATTTCAGAAATATTCTTCTCACCTCTGAAATCAATTTTGATCCATTCATCGTTTCCGTCTTTTTGCCAGTATAACGGAGCAGACCAGTTATTCAATTTTACAGCTTCCCAGCCTTCAGACAGCCAATGACGAAAATTTTTATAACCATCATCATTTATGAATTCAAGAAAATCTCCGTTTGTTACAGGATATTTGTCAATATAAAAATCATTTAAAAAAACTTTGTGAACCGGCATTTCAATATCATAAGCAAAAATACCTTCATGTGTATTTTTGTCAAAACCCATTTGGAATATTCCGCCTTTTATTTTGATCATTTCCTTTTTAATGTTTGACAGAACCGGAGGAGGGGACTGAAGTTCAACCGGGACATATTTATCTGCAAGCAGATGCTGAAGATCATAGACCATTAATTCCTGATGCTGATATTCATGATTGAATCCGAGAATAAAAAGCTGAACGGCTTCCTCACTCACATTTTCATTTTCATTATTCAAGTATTTCTTAACCTCATCATTAACCCAGTTAAAGTATTCCAATGTTTCCTTTACTGTTGGGCGTGAGATAGTTCCCCGCTTTGATTTGTTAAAGAGTTCGCCGAATGACAGGTAGTAGGAGTTAAAATAATAATCATAATTTTCCTTATAAGGTTTATAATCAGAATAATATTTTCTGAGGAGCTGATCATAGAACCACGAAAGATGACCCAGATGCCATCTCGGAGGGCTCATAAAGGCTTCTGTCTGAACCACATAATCCTCAATTTCCAAAGGTATAACAATATCAAGAGTTTGACTTCGAACTTCCCTGAATTCCAAATAAAGATCTTTTGATTTCTCCAAAGATTTATCTGCTTTTAACTCATTTGAAATATTTAGAATATTTATATTTGACATCACAATGAACTTATTTATTGTCAATATAATCATCTGGATAAGTCATTTAAAGTTCAAATCAGAGAATTAAATTCACAGAATGTTTCCGGTAATATTTGAGAACATATCGAAGAGATACGAAGAAAAAGAAGTTCTCAGTAGTGTTAGTATTCAGTTTGAAGAAAACAAAGTCACAGCAATAATCGGCAGAAGCGGAAGCGGAAAATCAACACTGCTGAAAATAATAAACGGATTAGTTATACCTTCAGACGGAGTGTTACATGTATTTGGGAACGCAATTAGTTATGAAAAAATTGTTGAGTTGAGATTACAGATTGGATACTCAGTACAGGGAACAGCTTTGTTTCCTCACATGAATGTTTATGATAACATTACCTTACTTGCACGATTAAATAACTGGACTGACGATAAGATTGAAGATAGATTGAATAAACTAATGCTTCTGGTAAATCTTCCAGCGGATTTCAGAACGAAATACCCGCATGAACTCTCGGGCGGTGAGCAGCAGAGAGTCGGAATTTGCCGTGCTATGATGCTCAACCCAAAGATATTCCTGCTCGATGAAGCATTCGGTGCGCTGGATCCTACAACTAAAAATGAAATTCACAGTGAGCTACTGAAGATACAAATGACAGAACCAAGAACAATTATTTTGGTGACACATGATCTGCAGGAAGCGTTTAAATTGGCCGACAGGATAATCATAATAGAAAAAGGAAACATTCAACAGTCAGGAAGTAAGGATGAAATTTTGAACAGTTCAAATGAATTTGTTAAATATTTTGTAAAAGCGCAGTTCGAATGAAAAATTATTTAAGCTTAATATTTCTATTTATATTTTCAACATCACAAAGCCAGACAATCCGGGTAGGTGCTAAACATTTTAATGAAGGATATATTTTGAGTGAGATCATTTCTCAGCTTTTGGAAAATGAAGGCTATAAAGTCGATAGAAAGTTTAATCTTGGCGGGACAATGGTTTGTTATGAAGCGCTTGTGAACGGAGAGATTGAAGTTTATCCTGAATATACAGGCACAATTTCTGAAGCGATTCTAAAGCAAAAAGAGAAGCTGTCTTTTGATGAGCTAAAGAGCAGGCTGAAATCAATGAATCTTGAAATCTCAAATGAATATGGATTTAACAATACTTATGCATTTGCAGTAAAAAATGATCTTGCAGCAAAATTAAATCTTAATTCAATCTCTGACTTAAGAAGTCATCCCGATTTAAAATTTGGTCTGAGCTATGAATTTCTTAACCGTGAAGACGGCTGGAAAAATTTAGCGGGAGAATACAAGCTTCCGCAGAAGCCTGTCGGGCTTGAGCACGGGCTTGCATATCAGGCATTGGAAAACAATCAAATAGATATGACTGATGTGTATTCTACCGATGGTGAAATCCCAAAGTATGATTTAAAAATACTTGAAGATGATAAAAATTATTTCCCGAAATATTATGCTGTATCATTTTACAAATCAGATCTTGATGAAAAAATAAAAAACATTTCAGGGAAAATTTCCGGGAAGATCACTGAAAGTGACATGCAAAAGATGAATGAAGAAGTACTATATGAAAATAAATCTTTTGCAGAGGTAGCCGGTGATTTTTTAATCAGAAATAATTTTAAAGTAACAAAAGTATATGATACAGATGAAGAGAGTTTGCTCAGCCAGATTTTCCCAAAATTAATTCAGCACCTGAAGATAACTTTTTTTGCTTTAATGCTTGCAATTACTGTCGCTGTGCCTTTAGGAATTATGATTTACATTTATTCATCCTTTTCAAAACCTGTTTTATATATTGCCGGTCTTTTGCAGACAATCCCATCGATTGCTTTACTTGCATTTATGATACCGTTGTTCGGGATAGGAGTTGTTCCGGCGATAATAGCTTTGTTCCTATACGGGCTTTTACCGATATTAAGAAATACGACCATAGCGTTATTTTCCGTGGATCCGCTATTGAAGGAAGTTGCAAGCGGTATAGGTTTGACGAGGTATCAGAAGTTGAGATATATAGAGCTCCCTCTGGCTGTTCCTACAATAATAGCAGGTATAAGAACCTCAGCAGTAATAAACATCGGAACCGCTACGCTGGCTGCTTTTATAGGAGCCGGAGGATTAGGTGAATTTATCGTTACAGGGCTGGCTTTAAATAATACAAAATTAATTTTAATGGGAGCGATACCGGCGGCTCTGCTGGCTATATTTACTGAAATATTTTTTGAAGTGATTGAAAGACTGATAATCCCGAAGCATTTGCTTAAAACTGTTTAAACGGTTTTAAATAGCTCTATCTTAATTTCAAGTATTCTTTCTCAGCTCTCCGAAGATCTTTAATTATATCTTCAGGCACCGGATAGCCGTCTTCCGATTTCAGATAAGCTACATGAACATGAGTCTTTCCATCCGGTAAAATTGCTTTTCTTCCCGTTCTTCCTACTTCACCGATCTTATCACCGGCGTTAACAATATCTCCCGGTTTTACACTAACAACTGACAAATGTGAATAATAAAAAATCCCGTTGTTTGTCACATCAAATATTTTTACATACTTGCCTCCACGAAGCAATGAACCGACAGCCCAGGTTGTATCGGTAGCTACAACAACACCGCTTGACATGCTTACTATATCCACCGGTTTAAATGTTGAGTCATCCAGCAGATCTTTATTCTTATCCAGTATCATAATGTCATGCGCCGGATGTCCTTTCGTATTACTTCCTTGAAAATAATCATATCCCGTTACTCTGTAATCGTTACCATTATCACGGAAATAAAATGATGTGAGATTGTTCAAGGGAAAAACCCAGTTCTCACGGCTGACATTGACACCGTTATTTTTTTTGAAATAGGATTTTACAAGCGGTTCATATTCTTCCATAAGTTCAATGGCTTCGTCAACATCAACGGATTGATTTACAATTTGTTTATCGAGTTTGTCCCATTTATTACAGACGTTATCACTTTGTGAAAATGAATTCCCGGTAATCAAAGTTATAACAAAGAAAAAAAGTATAATCTTCAAATTTACAAAATATAATTTACATCATTGTTAATTTACCACTATAAACTTTCAATTATCAATTGCTTTCTTCGCCATCATATTCAATGCGCTCCCTGCTTTAAACCAGCCGATCTGCTGTTCATTCATTGTGTGATTTAGAACTATATCATCGGATGTCCCGTCCGAATGTCTCGCAATCATTTTCACTTGCTCTCCCGGCGTAATATCTCTGACATCTATTTCAATTCTGTCATCCTCTTCTATCAGATTGTAATCTTCAGGATTTGCAAATGTAAGAGGAAGCATGCCCTGCTTTTTCAAATTAGTCTCGTGAATCCTTGCAAAAGATTTTACGATAATTGCTTTGCCGCCCAGAAATCTCGGCTCCATTGCTGCGTGCTCTCTTGAAGAACCTTCGCCGTAATTTTCCTCACCCACTACGACCCATCCTATATTCTGAGATTTATAATGTCTTGCTGCCTTTGGAACTTCCTCATAATTTCCGGTCAGCTGATTCTTTACATGATTCATTTTATCATTAAAAAAATTAACAGCACCTATGAACATGTTGTTCGAAATATTATCAAGATGTCCTCTGTATTTTAGCCACGGACCTGCCATCGAAATATGATCAGTCGTGCATTTACCTTTTGCTTTAAGTAATACAAACAGATCTCTATAATCCTTATCAAGGTCAGGTGCAACAAACGGATACAGCTTTTCCAGTCTCTGACTTTCCGGATTAATGATGACTTCAATGTTAGATCCGTCTTTAGCAGGTTCTTCATAGCCTTTTTTTGCTTTCAAGAATCCATGCTCCGGAAGTTCGTTTCCTGTCGGTGTATCAAGTTTTATTTTTTCACCCTTGTCATTTTCAAGTGAATCTGTCAAAGGATTGAAATTCAATGTACCTGCAAGCGAAAGTGCAGTTACAATTTCAGGCGATGCGACGAATGAATGAGTAGCGGAATTACCGTCATTTCGTTTTGAGAAATTTCTGTTGTAAGAAGTCAGTATTGAATTTTTCTCACCGTCTTTTACATCATGACGCTTCCATTGCCCGATACATGGTCCGCAAGCATTTGCCAGTACAAGTCCGCCGACTTTTTCAAATGCTTCCAGCTGCCCGTCTCTTTCAATTGTTAAGTATATTTGATCCGAACCCGGAGTTATAGTAAACTCAGATTTTACTTTCAAGCCTTTTGCAATCGCCTGCTTTGCAACCGATGATGCGCGCTCCATGTCTTCATAAGATGAATTTGTGCAACTTCCGATAAGTCCGACTTTTAATTCTTCAGGATAGTTATGTTCTTTTACTGCGTCTTTGAATTTAGAAATTGGCCAAGCTAAATCGGGTGTGTATGGTCCGTTAATGTGAGGCTCAAGTGTTGTTAGATCCAGCTCAATTATCTCATCATAATACTTTTCACTTCCTTCGTCTGCAATTAAATAATCTTTGATTCCATTGGCAAGCTTGCCGACCTCTTCTCTCTCTGTCGCAAGTAAATACGCAAACATTCGTTCATCATAAGGGAAAAGGGAAGTGGTCGCTCCGATCTCGGCACCCATGTTACAGATCGTTCCTTTTCCTGTGCATGAAATTGTTTTGGTTCCTTCTCCGAAGTATTCAATGATAGCGCCTGTTCCGCCTTTCACAGTCAGTATACCCGCAACTTTCAAAATCACATCTTTCGGCGATGTCCATCCTGATAGTTTACCGGTTAATTTTATTCCTATGATCTTTGGAAATTTTAATTCCCACGGCATACCTGCCATCACGTCAACTGCATCAGCTCCGCCGACACCTATTGCGATCATTCCGAGACCGCCTGCATTCGGAGTATGAGAATCAGTTCCTATCATCATTCCTCCGGGAAATGCATAATTTTCCAAAACTACCTGATGAATTATTCCGGCACCCGGTTTCCAGAATCCCAGACCGTATTTATTGGAAACACTTGCAAGAAATTCATAAACTTCTTTGTTGTCTCCGTAAGCCCTCAGCAGATCATTTTTTGCACCAACCTCAGCTTCAATCAGATGATCACAATGAACAGTCGAAGGTACAGCAACTTTCGGAATTCCCGCAGACATAAACTGCAGCAACGCCATCTGAGCCGTAGCATCCTGCATCGCAACCCTGTCAGGTCTGAAATCGGCAAATACTTTTCCTCTTTCATATGGACCAGCCGGTTTCTCCCAAAGATGAGCATAGAGAATTTTTTCCGTGTAAGTCATCGGACGACCGAGAAGTTTTCTTGCATCGTCAACTTTTGATTTGAAGTTTGAGTAAACTGTTTTGATTAGGTCTAAATCGAATATCATATTTTCTAATTTATTATAATGTTTTTTAATAATTTAATTTTAAGATTTTTGTTTTTCGAGATAATCGTTTTATAAAATTTTTCGTCTGCTGTTATAAATTGAAAATCCAATGATGATGCAAGAGCTAAATAAGTGGAATCATATATTGAAACATTAAAGTAATTCGCAAATTCAATTGCTTGGTTAATTAATTCCACTGTGGGTGAAACAATTTTAATTTTTGATAAAAAAATTGATTCAACCACTAACTTTATGTCATTAATAATGTAATTCTTGTTATATCTCAAAGCGTTAGATACTTCATACAATATCAAATCCGGTACGGTAATATCAATAAGTTTATTTAAATATTCTGTTCGATAGTACAAAGCTTTATCTGAATCCTCTTCGTATAAATACCATTTCAAAATTACTGAAGTATCCAATACAATCATTTCTTCTCTCTGATTTTTCTAACTATGTCTACTGCATTCCAGTTTTTACCGGCATTATATTTTTCCCTCATGGAATCCTGAATTTGTACTGCCCGGAGAATATCCTTATCAAGTAATAAAGTTTGATTTACCGAAGTTGTCTTTTTTCTAATAGACGTGCTTTTTTTGGTTTTACTATAAGTCGTATTCATAAAAATTTATGTTTTTAATTTATTTAAAAAGTTTTGAATATCTTGCATGATATTTAATCTCCTCCATGGCTATTACAATTTTTAGCTACAATCATCATTTTAATTCAATCATTTCTTCATTTTAGATATTACCTCAGCAGCAGAAATATTTTCAGACATAAACGTTAAAATAAATTTCAATTCGCATAAACAACATTCTCTTCCTTCAGCAGCTCCATCCCCTTGAACTTCAGCAATATCTGCGCAACTGTAACGACATCCTTCTGACAATATAATTTTATTCTTTCAAGATTTTTTTCCTTCCAGTAAATCTCTCCTACCTGGCTTCCGTCAATGTCATCCTTTGGAGAAGTTATACCGAATAAAGCAGCTAACAATTTCAGTGAAGTATAGCTTTTGTAATCACCGAACTTCCACATCTCCATTGTATCCATTAATCTCACTTCCCATGGTTTCTTTGCGGAATTATCTAAAATAGAGGGAATAGGAATTCCGTTTATTAAACATCTTCTCGCTATGTAAGGAAAATCAAATTCCTTTGCATTGTGACCGCAAATTAAATGCTCCTCTTTGTTATAATTTTTGTCCAGCATTTCTGAAAAATCCTGAAGCAATGTCCTTTCATCATCTCCGTGATAGGATTTCAAACGGAATTTCAATTCATTGTTGTCGTTATAAAAAACACCTGCGCTGATGCAGATGATCTTTCCAAACTCAGCGTATATTCCCGCGCGTTCATAAGTTTCTTCGACAGGTGTACCTTCTTTAATTACATGTTTCATCTTATGTGTCCAGAATTCTTTCCAGTGATCATTAAGATGACTGAATTCTGAAAACTGCGGAACTGTTTCAATGTCAAGCACCAATACATTTTTTAAATCAATGTTGTTAAGCATAATGTCTCCTTTTCGTTTTTAGGTTTAGGGTAATTGAAAATTTCCTGCTACTATTCCGGGAACCGTAATATCTTCATCAAGCTTTTCCCATCTTAGTGCATAGCCGTTTAATCGGATTTTTACTTCTTTTAATTGTTCATCGGTTGCGTTCTTTAAAATAACAAATCTGTCAGCCGGAAATCCAATGATTCTTTTATCAGTCAATTCAAGAAAAATGTTTCGGCCCTCCGTCCAAACTTTTAGTGCTGCAGGTTCAATTGTTACTTCCTTTTCAACGCTTGTGATATTCAAAATATTTCTCCTTTAAAAGTTTTTGATTTTCAAAAATTAATTTTTCAATTTCACGAATAAATCTCGTTGGAACACCTTTGTTTCTTGCTAATCTTACCGGTTCTTACCAAAATTTACACTCTCCCTCAACTGTTTCCACATGAATGTGGACAGGTTCATTCTGTTCATCTGAGTAAAAATGAAACCGGTATGATTTGATTCTTAATACTGTTGGCATACATTAATTCAAAAATTCTTTTAGTTTTTCACAATCATCTGTCGGCAAATTACACTGATAATTTTCACAAACATAAACTTTGCTTTCCTTTGCATCCGAAACTAAGTTTTTAATAAACGGAGAAATCTTTTCCAAATCTGCGGAAGAATGCAACTCCACTTTATTCGGAATGAATATATCATCAATACAATTTACTAATTCCCTTGTCTTTTCATTATCTAAATCTCCTGTTACAATAATTTCTTTATGTGAATTCAATAGAAAACTCAAATCACAAAGCATCTGCGGACTTGAAAAGGGAAGCCGCTTAAGATCTTTAGAAAACAATTTCAGACTTATCTCAGCTTTTTCAATATTATCCTTATTGTCAGTCATGTATCCGAGACGTAAAAGATTCATAATCTGTATTGAATTTCCTGCAGGCTCAGCTCCGTCGTAAGAATCTTTTGTCTTTAAAATAACATCTTTGATCTCGTTTCCCACATCAAAAAAACCCGCATTCTCAGTGTCATAAAATTTTATGATTGTGATTTCATTAAGCTCAATGGCAAACTTTAAGTATTCAGTTTCAAAAGTCGATTCATACAGATCAATCAATCCGCAGATCAGATATGCATAATCCTCCAATGTCCCTTCAAATCTTGCTTCGCCGTCCCTGTATCTGTGAAGAAGATTGTTGTTAACAAAAAGATTTTTCTTTATGAACTCAACTGCATCTTTTGCAGCATTCAGATATGCATCATTACGGGTAACTTTATAAATATTGGCAAAGGCTGAAATCATTAACCCGTTCCATGAAGTAAGAATTTTATCATCAAGATTCGGCTTAGGTCTTTGCACTCGTGCCTGTAATAATTTTGACCGGCTGTCATCTATCAGCTTCGCGATTTCCTCAGGAGTCTTCTCAAAGTGTTTAGCAGTATCAAAAATATCATTAGCGATGAATAAAACATTCTTTGTTCCGAAAACTTCGTGCGGATCATTGAGTGTATTTCCATGCTGTTCGATTCCATAAAAGAAATTAAAAATCTTTGCGTCTTCTTTTCCAAGGAGCTTTTCAATTTCATCCTTCTGCCACAAATAGTAAGCACCCTCTTCCTTCTCATTTGGCTTGGCTGAATCAATTGCACTTTCTGCATCTTCTGCAGAAAAGAATCCGCCGTCTTTATTTGTTAGATTTTCCAAAACGTAATGAGCAGTATCTTCTGCGACGAACAAGTAAAATTTATTTTTTGTAACAAGATATGTATTCACATACGTCGTGACAAGTTGCGCCTGATCATAAAGCATCTTCTCAAAATGCGGAACCCTCCATATATTATCGACAGAATATCTGTGAAAGCCGCCGGCAAGATGATCATACATTCCTCCTTCGTACATTTTTTTCAAGGTATAAGTAACTATATCGAGCGCTGAAAATTCTGTTGTGTGATAATAATAATCCAGCAAAAAATTAAATACTACCGGTCTTGGAAATTTATTGCCTGTGCCGAAACCTCCGTATTCTTCATCATAGATTTTTTTTATAGTTGTGAAGGCATTTTCCAAAATGCTTTTATCTAACTCATTTCCTTCACCGTCTTTTGCTTTAGACTCAATTGCATTTTGCAGATTTTCCGTAATCCTGTCACCACTTTGAATTACTTCACTTTCTTTTTTTGTCCAGACTTCGTGAATCTGATCGATGACATCTTCAAACCCCGCACGTCCGTATTTGGCTTTCGGCGGAACGTAAGTTGCACCGTAGAATGGTTTCAAATCCGGTGTAAGGAACATGCTCATCGGCCACCCGCCCGATCCTGTCATCGCCTGAAGGGCAGTCATATAAACCCTGTCAACGTCAGGACGTTCTTCCCTGTCTACTTTCACATTCACAAAATACTCATTCATCAATTTTGCAATCTCCTCATTTTCAAATACCTCCCGCTCCATTACGTGACACCAGTAACAGGCAGAATATCCTACCGATAAAAATATGGGCTTATTTTCTTTTTTAGCTAAATCAAAGGTTTCTTCATTCCAAGGATGCCATTCAACCGGGTTGTGTGCGTGCTGTAAAAGGTAGGGGGATTTCTCATTGATGAGACCATTCGTATTTTTCATAAACTGAAAATACGAAAATTAGATTTTTGATGAAGTGGATTTATTTGACCGGATCAGATTCAGTCCAAATTCAATAAACTTCATCGTGTTTCCCAATTGTGATTAATAAAATGCAGAGCTCATCATCATCTTCGATTATATCGAAAATAATTCTTATGTCATGTGTAACACTTGCCGAATAAAATTCTGATAATCTGCCTTTCAGTTTGTGTGTTTTTAGTGTACTGTCAAAAGGATTGGCTAAAAGTTTTTCTAAAACCTTTTCGAGTTTGTTATCGAGGCATTTATTCTTCTTGATTATCTTATTGGCTTTCTTAATGAACTTTTCTGTTTCTATCAGTTTCATTTTCATAATTTCGAATCTCCTTCATAATATCATTTACATCTCCTTTGACATACTTACCTTTTTTAAAATCCGCTAATGATTCTTTTATTTCTTTAATCAATTCATTTGAATAATTCCCACCTTGTTTCTTTCTATCGAGTTTCAGTTTTACTGATTCCTTTTTTACGATGTTTGTCATATACTTTTATATAAACTTTATTTACAGTTAGTAAATTAATTTAAACTTACTTAAATATAATTATAGATGCAACATTCGATTTAATAGCGGATCTATCTTGATGTTTTGAAGAAATTACTTCATCACTCGTGTTATTCAATCGTTTTAAAGCGATTTTTAAATCTCTTTGCTCATTGATATAATTTTTGAGAGCAATGTTCACATGATAAGAAGAGTTTTTCTTCGTTTCTTTAACAATTTTATAAATTTTTTGTGCCAATTCATTTTTTATTTTTATTGAAGACTCATCCATGATTTAATTTATTTGAATTAAAAACAAACTAATTATTCTCATTCCCAATTCAAATAATTAAAATGTCGCCCGTTATCTTATGTAAAATATGATTTCTGTTTAAAATTAATTCTTGCTTTTTAATGGGGGGTATTTTGATAAAATTTTTAAAAATAAAAGAAAGGAAAATAAGTTATGCTAGCACCTTCAGAAGTTTGTCCAATTGGTAGTATATTGCGTGGCCAGGTTTTGGCGATTCTGCAGTAATACCTGATAATTGGCATTTGTGCGATGGAGCGGAAGTTGCTGACGAAGGACCCTTTACAAAAATTTGTCAAATACTAAGAGATCATTGGGGACCTATCAAGAGTGAGGGTGGAAGGGATTATTGCAAATTACCAAATTTGCAAGGTGTTTTTTTAAGGGGAGTTAACAAGGAACGTAAAATTAATGATGTTTATGTTGATCAGGATGTAAGTAAAAGAACTACATTCGATAAATTATTTACCAACAGTTACTTAAGTATAGATAAAGCGCATGAAGTTGGTTCATATCAAAGAGATTCAATTATGTCGCATAAGCATTGGTTTACCTGCAATGAAGGGAATGCTGTTGAAACAATTGATTTTCATCCAAATAGGGGAAAAAAAATGGCAGGGGAGGAGCGACAACTGTTGATGGAATAATTGGTGATGGACGTGGGGAATCAATAAGTTTGGAAACCAGACCGATCAATGTTTATGGTTCTATATGATTTACAGTGGAAATAATTTTTGAATACCCATTCTGCCA
>CAYNTN010000064.1:0-26868 GCA_964399995.1 uncultured Ignavibacteriaceae bacterium | reverse complement strand
TGAAAATATATTTCAAAATAATAAAACAGACCCACTGCATTTCATATAGAACCAATTTTATGAACCCTAAACTGAATTAGCCAGAATCAAAAGGTTTATTATTGTTTATATCAAATGATATTTACTCATTTATTCATCAAAAAAACAGCTCACATGGAGCTGACCACTTAACCCAAATAAACCTTATTTTCGTTTTTAACCTTAATAGAAAATAAACTATTTAGAAGTAATCCTTATTACCATATTTCTTGTGCTTGTCATGAAAATAAAGTGAATATATAAATTATTTAAATTTATATATTCATTGGCACCATTTAATAATAAGGTAAAAATCAGTTTGAGTTTTTCTATTAAGGTCAAAAAAAAAAAATTATAATAAGGTTAGATGATTTCTTAAAATATGTTTGTGAATTTTTCCATCTTAGCATAATAATTTTCTTACCATTTTGAGTAGAATTTAAATTGTGACTGACTGGTTCAGACAATTTAGGATTAAATAATAGCTGCAATTTAAATTGATGAAATTAATCCTATCATCATTCAATCTTATCAATCCTAATTAAGACAATTCTGATTTCTTTTTATTTTTCTTTTCGTCTTATAAAATCGTAAATTTGAAACAATAATTTTAAAAGGATACCGAATCAATGTTTAATTTCTTAAAAAAGATATTTCCTTCAAAGCACGAAAAGGATATTAATTCAATACTTCCAATAGTAGATGAAATAAACAAATATTATGAGGAATTTGAAAGTCTTACTAACGATCAGTTAAAGGCGAAAACAGATGAATTTAAAGAAAGAATAAATTCCGAAACAGAAGAAACCCGTAAGCAAATCTCTGAATTGCAGGAAAAACTGAAAGGAGACATTCCTCATAAAGAACGCCTGGATATTTATGATGAAATGGATAAACTGGAAAAAGAGAATTATGAGATAACAGCCGCTGTGCTTGATGAAATTTTACCGGAAGCTTTTGCAGTCGTTAAACAAACATGCAAACGTCTTTGCGGGCAGGAATGGACCGCGGCAGGCAATAAAATCAAATGGAACATGATCCCGTACGACGTGCAGCTGATCGGCGGGATTGTTTTGCATCAAGGCAAAATATCAGAGATGGCAACCGGGGAAGGTAAAACATTAGTAGCCACGCTTCCGCTTTACCTTAATGCTTTAGCCGGACGCGGAGTGCATCTTATCACGGTGAATGATTATCTTGCCAAAAGAGACAGTGAATGGATGGGTGAGATTTTTAAATTCCTGGGTTTATCCGTTGGTGTAATTTTAAACGATATGGATTCAAACAAGAGACGTGAAATGTACAATTCGGATATTACTTACGGAACAAACAATGAATTCGGTTTTGATTATCTCAGGGATAATATGGTTGTTGATAAAAGCTTTTTGGTTCAGAGAGAACATTTTTATGCAATTGTGGATGAAGTGGATTCTGTATTGATTGATGAAGCAAGGACTCCGCTAATAATTTCCGGACCTGTCGAAGCACCTACTCATAAATTTGATGAGCTGAATGTTAAAGTAAAGCGGTTAGTTGAAGCACAAAAAAATCTTGTCAACAAGCTCACAGCCGAAGCCGAGAGCATACTTTCAAAAGATAATATTGCAAAGGAGGATGAAACAAAAGCAGGACTTGCGTTGCTGAGATCTAACCATGCTTTTCCGAAGCATAAAAAGCTGCAAAAACTTTTAAGTGAACCGGATAATAAAAGATTATTGCTGTCAACCGAAAGCGAATATCTGAGAGACAATGCAAAGCAGATGCACATTGTAGATGACGAATTGTTTTTTGTAATAGAAGAAAAATCGCACATTACAGATCTCACAGAAAAAGGAAGAGAGTTCTTAGCGCCGAGTGCACTGGAGAAAGACTTCTTTACTCTCCCTGACTTAGGAACCGAATTTGCGCAGATTGAGAATGACTCATCACTTTCGATAGAAGAAAAAGAAAACAGGAAAGATGAGCTTACAAAAATATATGCGGAAAGAAGCGACAGGCTTCATACGGTTCAGCAGCTGCTTAAAGCATATGGTCTTTATGAAAAGGATGTCGAATACGTCGTACAGGACGGAAAGGTAATGATAGTGGATCAGTTTACGGGAAGAATTCTTTCAGGCAGAAGATATTCCGAAGGTCTTCACCAGGCAATTGAAGCAAAGGAATCAGTACATGTCGAGAAAGATACTCAGACTCTTGCGACAATTACTCTTCAGAATTATTTCAGGTTATATAAAAAGCTTGCCGGAATGACAGGAACAGCTGAAACCGAATCTGCCGAGTTCTTTGATATCTACAAGCTCGATGTGACTGTAATACCGACCAATATGGATTGCATCAGAGATGATATGAATGATCTTATTTATAAAACGAAGCGGGAAAAATATAATGCAGTGATTGATGAGATAGTTGCAATGAGAAGCATCCGGAGACCAACACTGGTAGGTACTACAAGTGTGGAAGTATCGGAAACAATTTCGAGATTGCTAAAAAGGAAATCCATCCCTCACGAAGTTTTGAATGCAAAGCAGCATGCGCGTGAAGCTCACATAGTTGAAAATGCAGGCTTACCCGGAGCTGTGACAATTGCAACAAACATGGCTGGAAGAGGAACTGATATTAAACTTGGTCCGGGTGTTTCAGAAGCTGGAGGATTGCATATTATAGGTACGGAGCGGCATGAATCCAGAAGAATAGACAGACAGCTTAGAGGACGTGCAGGCAGACAGGGAGATCCCGGTTCATCAAAATTTTATTTATCACTGGGAGATGATTTAATGAGATTATTCGGCAGTGACAGGATTGCAAGCGTAATGCAACGACTTGGAATTAAGGAAGGTGAGGCTATTGAACATACAATGATTACCAATTCGGTTGAAAGAGCCCAGAAGAAAGTCGAAGAAAATAATTTCGCCATCAGAAAGCGGCTGCTGGAATATGACAATGTAATGAATCAGCAGAGAGAAGTCATTTATGCAAAACGACGGCAGGCTTTAATGGGTGAACGGCTAAAGGACGAAATTTTTGAGATGGTTGAGAAAGCTGTTGAAAACCTGGTTAATAAATATTTTGAAGAAGGAAACATTGAAGGACTTACGGATGAAGTACAGCGAACTTTTCTGGTAAGACTTAATATTACGCCTGAGGAATTTCAAAAAATGGGCGAAAACGGGATAAAGGATCTTGTATTTAATAAAGCTAAAGAATTCTATGACAGAAAAGAAGAACGATACGGCATTGATCTAATGGGTCAGATTGAAAGGTTTGCTATGCTTAACATTATAGATGAAAAATGGAAAGAGCATCTTCGTGAAATGGACGACCTTAAAGAAGGAATTAACTTCAGGGCTTACGGACAAAAAGATCCTTTACTTGAATATAAGTCTGACGGATTCAAGTTGTTTGTTGATATGCTTGATTCGTTGTCTACAGGAGTAATTAATTTCATATTTAAATTCACCCAGCAGACGCCTGAAGAAGCGCGAAACGTAAAAACACCGGTTCAAAATAATCAGTCAAGATTAAGAACTTATCATCAGTCTTCCGAAGGTATGGGATATGTGGGTGGCAGTTCTGAGTCTCAGGACAGCAACACTCCTCATCAGCCGGTTAAAGTCGGCACAAAGATCGGTAGAAACGATCCTTGCTTTTGCGGAAGCGGCAAGAAGTATAAAAATTGTCACGGCAGAACCAGCAAGGAAGCGGTTTAGTAAGTATGCGAATGAAAGCCTCTGAGGAAACGAAAAAATTAGCTGAAAAAATCAATTCGCACTCAGGCAACCGGTTAAAAAATATTACTGATGTTGCCTTAATCTTAGAGACAACTTCAGAATTAGGAAGGTCAGACCTGTTCAATGATTTGATTTTTAAGGCAAAATATATCAGAGGTCTCAAAAGTGTTTTGTCAAACAGGATTGTAGTTGGTGATGATTTTATGGAGAAGATGTTTAAAGAATTCAATGATAATCTTCAAATGTTTGTCGCCGTTTTGAAAGATTTGATTCATACTGATAGTGAATCAAACCGGGAACATTTTAAGGAAAAGTATTTCGGATTAAAGCAGGAGAACATCATCAGCATAATGTCTTTAATTGAAGATCTTGCGGTTTGCAAAGAATTTTTTAATCAAAATCCCGGTGAAGCACTAAAAAATAAATCAGGCACTTAAAAATACCTCACTGAAAAATTTCTTTATTTCTTTTGAGGGCTGCACATTAAATTCCTTCTTCAATCTATTTTCGTATATTTTATAAACAAATTTAAATTTCCGGTAATCTTTCTCTTTATTGTATATTGAAAGCAGTTTCATCATGATTTCCTCATCACTGTAATCTATGTCAACTAACTTTTCCAGAAGCCTCATAACCAGCTTACTCTCCTGTTTCTTTTCATAGTGCGAAATTAAATTATGAATATTCTCGGAGTAAATGAATCTCAGGTTTTCGCGAATATCCTCTGCCCAGTTTTGATAAGAATCCCTTGCAAAATCCGTTTTATATATTTCAAATGCCCTCAGTTTGTCATTTACATCGCTGCTCGAAGCCAGTTTTTTAAATTCTTCAATATCCAGCTGAATGCTTACTTCAATATTTTTTGAGGTCAGATAATATTTTTTATCCTTTATTACAATCACATCTTTCTCAATTTTTTCACTTAATATGTCCGAAAGAAAAGTCTGCAAAGCTTTTCTTACTTTGTTAATTTCTACATCTGCTATAGCTTCATAGTTGACATTTTTAGAATTATACAAAATATCATCAATCAGAGACTCCTTGGTGATATCATTGCAGTTGAATGTATTATAGATAAAGTACAAAAAAATTGATTTCGATTTTGCTCTCAACCACTGATTGTTTGTCATTTCAGTCCCATTGATGAATATTTTATTATCATTTAGAAATTCGACCCTGATATTTATATAATGCTTTTTAATTTTTGAAATCGTAATTCCCTTTTCATGAAAAAGTTTATTCAGATAGTTACTTTCAATATTATTTTCAAAAGCATATTCAAAAACGTAGTTCAGCTTGTTTGCTTTTGCCCTGAAGCATAGGTAGTCATCAAATTCAAACTCAATACACAGATTCATTAGTTTTTTATACCTCTCCTTAAATTTTTTCAGATCCTTGTTCAATGCATAATAATAGCATTCGCAGAAGCATATGACCGCCTGATTAAAAATTGTAAAATTTTCTCTTCTGATAATACCTACTTCATCCATTACCTGCCTGAATGCACTGAAATCTTTGAGCAAGAGACTGGCTTCAAGCTGAAGTATTATTAATCTTGTTCTTGAAATCTTGTATTCGCTGTCCTTCAGAAGTCTGTTTAAAACCTGCGGCTGATTGGTCAGATTGTAACAATACAGTATAAGTGAATCTATAAAATATAAATAATTCTTCTGATAAGTATTTTTCTTCAAAATCTCTAATTCCTTAATTACCTGTTTGAATTCAAAATTTAAGAATTTTGTTAATATGCTTTGAAATTCAAACTGATTCTTATAGGCAGAAAATATTGTCTGATTTTTTTCCTTATTTTTCTCCTTCAGGAAATTATAAAAATATTCAAATTCTTCGAGATTATAACTCGTGAACAACGCAAAACATATCTGGCTGTAATTCGAAAGATCAAAATTCCTGGAATCGAAGTTATTAGAAATATACTTTACTACGTTATTGCCGGTTTTATAATCACCGTAATCAAAGAAGATCAGCATTGAAAATAGGCTTTCAACCAGGTTGTTCTCTTCAATCTGGCTCTGACCTTTGTTATGGTTAAATGTAATGTTGTTAAATATTTCCTTCAACCTCAATATGTACTTTTTACATTTTGAATTCACTCCGGTGGTAATGTATGATTTGATAAGCGATACTATAAACTGAATTTCCTGATCTGTCTTCAGCTTAAATTTTAATATATGCTCTGATATTGGAATGTTGCTCTTACCTATGCCCTCCTTTAAGAAATTACAGTTGCAGATAAGCATTAAAAGTTCAACATAATAATTTACATCACCTGCTTTTATTTTATTTACCGGAATAAGGATATTATTATCAACGCCTGAGCCGAATCTTGTAATGATTAATCTCTCCAGATAATCCAGCGCTTTTTCGATGTCCTTGTCTTTATATATTAGCGTATTTACTTTTAAAAGTATGTGTTCAAGAGAATAAATAAATTCCGCGTCTTTGATTTCCTCAATCTTCCCGAATAACCCGCTTGAATGAATCAATAAAAGCTTATCGGAAGCATTAAGCTTAATCCACTGTTTAAGAGTTTCATAATCTTTTCCGCGAATCAAATAATTCAGTGCAATGTAATCCTCTCTCCATTCCCGGTTTCTTAAATAATGATTACCAAGTTTCCTGAATATACAGCTTATTTCATCTTCTGAAAAAGTTTCTTCGGAAATTTTATTAAGAAATTTTCTTAAAAGCTCATGAAATCTGAACGTACCGTCTTCCCTGTTAATAAAGACATTACTTTCATAGAGCTTAACCAGAGTATCGTAGCCGTTCGGGATCTTTAATACATTCTCTATAATGTCTTTATCAAAGGATTCGGGATATGATAATGTAATGAGTAAAATTTTTTCTTCCTCCGAACAATTTTCATAAATTTCTTTTGTAAAGTATTCAAATATTTCCTTCCTGCTGTGATGAAAATCTTCACTCTTAAGCATTTCAAAATCATTTGTCATCAGAAGAAGCTGAATCGCCGTAACCCAGCCTTCAGTGGTTTTCCAGAAATCTCCAAGTAAATTCTTGTCGAGATTTGCAGTTTTCTTCTTATGAAGTTTTATAAAGTTTTCGAAATCTTTCTCGTTAAACAGCAGGTCGCTCTTTGTAATTCTTCCAAGCCAGTTTTTTGCAAGAAACTTCGGATAATTAATTTTTTTCGGATCTCTTCTTGATATAAAAACAAGATTTACGTTCTGAGGAAGATATTCCAGGAAATAATTCAAGGCAGCGCAAACTTCATCGCTTTCATCAATATTATGAAAATCATCCAGGAAAATAATCAATTGCTTTTTCTTTCCTTTCAAATAAAAATGAAGATCACTTGAAAAGGAGGAAATTACATTGTTGATTTTTTCATTAAGCGGAACATTCTGCGATTTGGATAATGTATTCTTTAACTTAACGCCGAATTTTGAATCCGGGAAATTATTTTCAAATGCAATGGCAAGCAGCAGGAAAAAATTCTCGATTGAGTTATCGTACGGACTTATACTTATCCAAAGCTTTAATTCTTTTTTAAGCTTATGAAAATACTCTACGGAAAATGTAGTCTTACCATATCCTGCCGGAGCTGTAATAAGTATCAGCCTCTTGGATTTATAAGTTAATATTTTCTCTATTAATCTGTCTCTGGAATAATAATAACCCGGAATCTCCGGAGTAATTATTTTTTGTGAATATTCTATGTTTAAGACCAAATTTGCAGATGCTCCCGGTATGTTTTCAATTTATATTTAAACTATCAAACATAAACTACAAAGGCAATAATCATTTTTAGTTTATATAATTATTGCCTTAATTAAGTTGAAAGTTGAAAGTTGAAAGTTGAAATGGAATTAAACAGTTTCCATCTCTTCAGTTCTGATCTTAATATCCTCCAAAGGAATAATTATGCCGGTCTGTGATTTTGAAGTCATGCTGAAAGCTTCTTTTGTCTGCTTATCTCTTAATATTTCTTGTAGCTCGAAATTTTTTCTGATCTTTTCTTCAAACTCCCTGAGCTTTTCCTCTATTGAAATTTCCTTTTTGCTCTTTGCTATTATGTCTTCCCTATAACGCTTTAAAAAATAACCTATTGTCTCAACTCTTATTTTAATAGAACCTGTCGGCTTGTTTTCATCTATGTCTTTAAAAGAAAAATACGGTGTGCCTGAATTTTCAACTATCTCCTGTATCACTGTGTAGATCGGCGCATCGTGACCGCACTTGAATGAAGACAATTCTAACGCAACTAAATTCGGATGTCTCGCAGTATATTTTGCCGCCCACACCTTTCTTGATGTATTTTCCGAATATGAATTTTTCCATACATCCTCTATGTCAAACGGTGATTTGATTAATCCTGCTCTCACTTCATCACCGAATAATTTTTCCAAAGTCTCCTCATCCGTAGGTAGTGTGTCCTGATAAAATACAGGATAACCAAGCTTTTGAAATTCTTCAAGAATCTCATGATTGATTCCGGGATCATTGTGATATGGTCTTGCAAGTACAACTATCCCTATCCTGTTTTCTTTCTCAAGCATATCGAGAATATGCTTGGACTCAACTTTCAATCCGTTCATGAATTTATAATAAGCCTTGTATCCTTCTTTAACTGCCTTCCTATTCTCCTCTTCTGTCAGACCTAATTTGTCCTTAAAGCATTCATACATCTGGCTGACGGTTAGCTGTTCATTGAACAACTGAACGAACGGACACAAATACTCAACACCAAACTCCTTGAACAGATCACCTTCCTTTGTGAAAGCCGCTTTAGCGGCTTCGATCGTTGCCGTGATAGTCGGACATGCATTATGCGCTTGTGCAAACTCCAGATCGGAGGGCATGTTATCTACAATCGGCGAAAAGAGAAAATCAATTTTCTTTTTCTTATGCTGTACATAAAGTAAATTATGTATATGAGGTATCGCTACTTTCGACGGAAAACAAGGATCAATGCTTCCGCGCTTAGCTCCGGCTTTGTACATTTCTTCTGATGTAAACTCAGAGTAAACAAAATTACCCGGCATGATCCCAAGTGCTTCAAGATACGCAGTAAAGAACGGAGTATGCTGATACATATTCAGTACTCTCGGAATTCCGACAACAATTTTCTTTCTCTTTTCTCTAAGCTCAGCGTTTTTTGCATATTCTTCCTTTTCTTTCTTGCTGACAAATAAACCTTTCGGCTCTTTCATTTCCTGCATCACTACTTCCGGCTTATATGTTATCCATGCTTTATGAGCAGCTTCTTCAATCATATTCGGATTTTCTTTTTTAATGTCATCTAATCCTTGCTTGATTCCTCTCATGTCAGCAATGTCTTCTACAGTCCCCTTTTCACATGTTGCAATGATAAGTCTCTGTGTACCCTCTTCCATCGCAACTTTCGATTTAGGATTAACAACTTTTTCCGGTTCGATTACTTTTAGCTCAATAAATTTCTTTCTTTCTTCTTCGAGCTTTTCATCCGGTATCATATCAGTCTTTACATCAATAAAAGTTCTTAGACATTTGTTCTTGCAGAAATAACATCTTGTGGACTCTTCTCTTGTCGTTTTAAAAATAATCTTGGCAACCCGGTCCAAACCAATAAATTCAGTTCTCTTACCGTTATGATAAAGTCTCGCTGCTTCAATGCCGCAGCCAATAGCTCCGGCTTCACCTGTATGCTTATGTACAAACACCTTTGGCACAATTCCGCTCCCTCTGAACCTTTCTTCTATGAAATCAACCTGAGTTTTTACCGCGGCAAGATTGTGTTGTGTCCCGCCTTGTAAAACAAATGTCGAACCAAGCTTCGCAAGATTCGGAATTTGTGAAACATAAAGCCAGATATTCTTCGGAAGTACATTTGCCAGCCCTGCCATGATCTCTTCTGCTTTCCAGCCCTGTCTCTGAAAATCTACTATGTCGGACTGCATGAACACTGCACAACCATAACCAAACATCGGAAATGTCTTTGCCTCAAATGCTTTGTCAGCAAACTCTTCTACAGTATATCCGAATCCCTGTGCAGTTGACTGCAGAAAATATCCGTTACCGGCGGAACATTGTGTGTTAAGTTTAAAATCAACTACTCTGCCCTGATTAAGTATAATAATTTTTATATCCTGTCCTCCGACATCACAAATTACATCCGTGTCGGGATAAAAGTGAAGACCTGCCTGCGTATGCGCAACTGTTTCTACCAAAGCTACATCAGCATGAAGAACATCTTTCAAAATATCTTTCGCATAACCCGTTGTGCCGACTCCAAGCACTTCAAGTGTCGCTCCCTGATCTTCGACCTGCTGACGGATCTTTCCGAGAATTTCAATTGTATCTTCGATCGGATTACCTTTTGATAACTGGTATGCTTTCACCAGTACATTTTTTTCGAGAGAGACCAAAGCAGCTTTTGTAGAAGTTGAACCTCCGTCAATTCCTATAAACCCCTGAATGACTTCACCCGGTTTGAAGGTTGCAGGAATGAATTTTTCAACTTTGTATCTTTCCTTGAACTCATTTAACTCAATTTCACTCTTCGATAAACCGGTTGTATTTCCTCCGCTCAGCTTTTTCTTCTCTTCATCTCTTCCGACTAAAATGTAATGCTCAAGATCTTTCCATCCTCTGTAGATTCCAATGTGATCTTCTTCATCCTTACCGAATTCTATAGCACCGATAGCAGCAAAGTACTGAGCATTATCAGGTACTTTAATTAAATCTTCCGGTGCTACTCCTTCAGGTAATTTTACTTTTCTTTCTTCCCAGATCTTCGGAATGTTATACTTCCAGCAGTCTTTCATTCCTTTAATATAACAATTCGGTCCGCCGAGCAATAGTACTTCCGGCATCAGAGTATGCCCTCTTGTCAGTACAGAAATATTCTGCTGAATTATTGACTCGAACAAAGAAGCCATCAGCTGATCAGCCGGAACACCTGACTTCTGAAGCCCGTTTATATCAGTCTCTGCAAATACTCCACACTTCCCTGCAACAGGATGTAATCTCAGATCATAATATCCCATATTACAAAGTTCTTCAGCCGGGATTTTCAGCTTGGCATTTATCTTGTCAATGACCGCACCTGTACCGCCTGCACATTTGTCATTCATAGAAGGAATCTTCTTCTTCTTACCGGTTTCTTCATCCGGTTTAAAGATAATTATCTTTGCATCCTGACCTCCGAGCTCGATAACTGAATGTGTCGCAGGATAAAATTTCTCTACAGCCAGAGAAACCGCATTCACTTCCTGCACAAACTTCCCGCCGATATGTTTGCTGATATTTCCTCCACCTGAACCTGTAATGAAACATCTCACTTCGGACGGATTGGTAATGTCACAGTCCTCTTCAATTTTCTTGAGAAGCTCGAGAGATTTTTCAGGCTGTTTTGTATCGTGCCTCTGATAATCAGACCAGATGATTTCGTCTTTGTCAATGTCAATTACGACAGCTTTTACAGTTGTCGAACCGACATCGAAGCCGATGTAGAGATTTCGTTTTTTTGACATGCTGTTTATATGATTTTAGATTTTTTGATTTATTATTATTGATTTTACCTCAAAGACTCTAAGACTCAAAAAATATATCTCCAAAATTGTAATTAGATGAACATCGTTATTTATATCCTGTAATCTCGTTCATATATATTTACTTACTTATATGGACAATTTATTGCAGTTTATTATATCCTTCAGTTGTATTTGAACCAAATGAATCGCATTGTTCCAAACGTCTTCAAACTGCTTATCCTACTCTTCAAGCTTGTAATAATTAAAGTACAAATTACTTTTCGATTCAACTCCATAGAAACTAATAAACTCACCCTCACCTATGTTTATACTATTAAATTTATAATGTTTTCCAAATTTATACAAATCCTCTCTGATTTCTTTTTGTGATGAAGGAAAGGCATCGATAATCAGTGTCGGATTCTTAAATTGAAAAACATAATCATCGTCATTTTTTTCATGCCCTGCCTGTCCGCTTCCTATTCCTTCCATTTCTTTGTGAGCTATATGTACATCATTCAGCCCTAATCTGTCTATCGAATACATGCCGGTATAAAACGGTACTATTCCGGCAGTTATTACGGCAAGTCTTTCGCTTTTCTTGAAATTTCTATTTATATAATCACTAACTTTTATAAGATTGTTACTCGAAGTTCGTCCAAATGCAAATTGCGTCGCAGGCAACCTCCTGAAATCAAATGTGGATGAAACAGATGAAAATATAACAAGAAGCGTAATTGCCATTGCCGAAAATTTCTTCAATTCCAAATTTTTTATTAACTCGTACAATCCTGATTGTATTAACAAAAACATCCAAGGCATAACCGGTACTATAAATCTCTGCGGACCTATGCCGTCTCCGCCAATGAAGATTACATAAGAAATGTATCCACAAATTACGACAAGTAAAAATTTTACTTTATTATCATTCGCATTTTTGTAAATGAAATAGCACGGCAATATCAACAACAATCCTACACCAAGACTTTCCCTCGCGAACTTATAAATATAATAAAGACCTCTGATTTCTTGCTTGTAACCTCCGCCGATTTTTGCATAATATGTGTTCGGGAAAATATAACCGTAATAATTATATCTCCACGAGAAATATAACACATACAAAACCAAAAAAACAAGAACGGGAATCAAAATATAACTGATCGCTCTTGCTAAATTAAATTCCTTTGAAACAATCAGGTAATAAACAAGAAATACATAAGTCACCATGACGAATAAAATTCCTTCGGGTCTCGTCAGGGAACACAACAATAAAGAGAAAGAACATAGATATAAATTAATTTTTTTTCCGTTTGAAATAAACCTGATCACATAAAATCCCGATAACAACACTAACAGTGTAAAAAAAACCGTTTCCATTCCGCTTAATACCCAAATTAAAAAACCTACGTTAAAAGCCAGCAGTATTACTGCAACCATACTGAATGGAAATTTTACATTGAAGTATTTTTCGGAAACGTAAAACATTAAAATGAAGATTATCAAAGAACAGATCAAACTAAACCACCTCGAGAACCAAAGAGGGTTAACATTGTAGTTAATAGCAAGCGAATTCAAGATAACCCATGAAAAATTTGAATAACCCTCTACTTTCTCACCCAGATTGTAGACTAAACCATTTCCCTCTGCAAAATTTTTCCCGTATCTGTAGCTGATAAAAGAATCATCCGAAATAAAATCAAGTTTAAGAGCCAGTATTAAAAAAATTATGAAAACTACTGACAAAAACAATTTCTTCATTGTGATTTTAAAATTCCCTTTTCTTCACTTAATGTCATTCTATATTTTTTCATGTATTTCGAACAACATGCACTTGCTCAATTGAACCTTCGTTGATTATAAGGGCTTAGTGAAAAATATTTCTTTACTAATTAATTCAAGAGTATGTCTGCTTTGTCTTGAATTTCTTTTGTATTTTTCATTTCTACATAAACTGCAGCTACAAGGTTTACCGTGCGATTTATAAGCATAGAACTTTCCCTCCCCTTCTTTAAATCCCAATTGCTTCAATCGCTTTTTATATTTCAGTTTGGTTAATTCGTTTCTTCTGCCTTTGTTATGTTCCATTTTCATACAAAGATTTTCATAGTTATTATTATCCCATCGACTCCACAAAATCCTTACACTCAACATTCCAACCACTCCATCTACTCAACACACTCAACACACTCAACACACTGAACTCACTCTACACACTCCACACACTCTACACACTCCACACACCCCAAACACTCTATACACTTTACTTGAGCAATATCATACGCTTAGTATCTGTAAAACTTCCCGCCTCAAGTTTATAAAAATAAACTCCGCTCGAAAGACCTGAAGCATTAAGGTCATATATATATTCACCTGTCGGTTTCACTTCATTGACCATTGTCATAATTTCCTTTCCAAGTATATCATAAAGTACAAGTTTCACACTGCTTTGTACAGGTATAGAATATTTAATCCTTGTGGCAGGATTAAACGGATTCGGATAATTCTGAGATAAGCTGAAACGTCCGGGTAATATGGAATTCGTGTTATTGCTTATACCTGTAACTATGCAATCAAGAGAATCCGTAAGCGCTAATAATTTAGTCGTAGTTATGGTTGAAGGAAAGAATCCACCGGGTATCCATACTCTGACTTTATTGTTCACAATACTTGAGGAAATTACACCCCAATAATTCGATGAAGTCTGTGAACCTCTTCCTGTGATTATTTGCGGCAGCCAGCTTGAATCAGAAATGCTCCATATAAAGATGGAATCCTGCTGCGTCGGGGCAGGAGTTGTTTCACCTGCAACTACATAAAATCTGTTGTTTACTGCATGTCCTCCGGGTCTCGAAGTTCCGGTTCCTCTGCATGGAACATCCGTCTTTTGCTCCCATGTAATGGTTGCAGCATCGCTTCCAATGGTTCCTATCCAGAAATCTTTTCTGAATGTTCCCGAAAATCCTGCGGCGACATATATTTTATTTCCCTGAAGACCTCCTGCAAAGCTTCTTCTCCCGAATGTCGCTGGTAATGAATCATTTGCTCTCGACCATTGATTTGATGCAGGTCTGTAAATCTGAATTCCTCTGAAGTATGATGTCCATCCTCCCATAATGCAATATACCACACTATCTCCCCAGGCTTCTGCAACATTGCCTGTGACTGCCGTAGGTATGTTGGCAATTGATGTCCAGCCGGAATCGGGTGAATATCTGTAAGCTAAAAAGTCAGATGCTCCGGTTAATGTTGCTGATCCTCCTCCGATATAGTAAAGATAATTTCCGCATTTCACAAGATCACCGCCAACCTTTGGCGTAGGTAACGGTCTTCCGGTTGTCCATTGACCTGAATTTATGGAATATCGTGTAACGGTTGTGCTCGCGGGCGGATTGGTTACAGTACCTGCATTCGCAGATCCGCCTGCAATATATAAAGTGTCACCTAACGTTGCAGAAGCATGACCTCCCAAAGCACCGGCGGAGTATGGAGGAATTAATCCGTAATCACAAACTCTGTCAGGATTTAAAACTGCTCCTCCACCTGTTGGCAAGGATTGATTCCAGGTTCCGGAAATTTCTGCAGCATCTAATGCTCTGCTGTAAAATCTGAACTCGTCAATTAAAGCTCCTACAGGAATGCTCGCTGCCGTTCCGTAACTTCCAACCTTAAATGGAACTGCTGCATTTAAGTTTAAGGCTGACTGAGCAACCGCGCTCTGAAACACACCATTTACATAGGTTCTTACTTCAGGAACAGATGAATCATAAACAAAATGAACTACTGAAGGTCCGGGTAAAACTCCTGTGACATTCACATTTGTAAATCCATTTGCCCTTAACGTAATATTTCCCGCTCCCGCAGCTCCATTGGTAAAACATCTGAAGCTTGTTGTAATATCATTTCCAAATAAATAAGATGTTCCGGTGACAGCCGGGAAATTATTTATCCAAAGTGAAATTGTCCAATTCGATGTACCTAAATTCATTGTCCAACCTGTACTGACATAGGTATTTGAACCGGTGCCTGCATTACCTACCAATGCATTATCAAATTGACCGCCGGGTCCCATTGTCATGTTGATTAAATCAGCATTGGGAGAACCTTGCCCGGGTGATGCATAGTTCGGAGTTGTTGTAGTCCCGGTATTAAATTTATAATACAAAATTTCCGGTACACTATATGTCTGAGCAAATAATTTGTTCAGAAATAATGAAGTTGATAGCAACACGAAAATGAGTCCAATTCTTTTCATGGCATCAAAATATTTTAAATTAATGAATAAGATTTAAAATGACTAATGTTTGCATCAAATTTTCAAAATTACTAAAAAGACAACTTACTCCACACACTCTACACACTCTACACACTCTACACACTCTACACACTCTACACACTCTACACACTTACCACTTCTTCCACTTTTTTCAAGCTCTTAATCCCTTCTTTCTTCATCAGTTCAGATACATCCAAAATAAAATTCGCTCCGGTTCCGATGATACCTTTCCTGTGTGTAACATGGAAGAAAGGACTTTGCAGTTCACTGTGTGTTTCAACGTAAGCTTTTATTTCTTCAAGCGAATATCCTGTTTTTTCAAGACACTCTTTAAATTCAGCTTTAGCTTTCGCTTTTGCTTCTCCCAGCGCCATCTGCACTCTCGAGTGCGCATTGACATCACCTTCCCCGGATGTTTCAATAGGAAGAAATATCATGTCTTTATAATGACTCGTTACGGCTGACTGTACTCCGTCAGACTGTGTCGATGGCATACATCCGAACGGCTTCAGAGAAAGTATCATATGACTCAGTTCATTCACTGTATAATAAATGCTCTTTCCGACTTCAAGATGTCCTTCACCGCCTTCAACTCTTGAATGATAGAAATCGTGAGCCAGTTCTTTCAAAACTTTCTGATCAACTAATTCGTGCGGCATATTTCCGAACGCTTTTCTGTAACGGTTATACTCTCGGTCAAATATTTTCTCAGCAATTGTTATAGTAGCTTTAGATGAGTTATAATCTTTAAGCAGTTTGAATTTATCCATCAGAGTTTCCTTTGCATCGGCTTCTTTATAAACATTGATTCCCTTCTGATCTTCATTAACAGATTTTGCCTGATGAAGCATGTACATTATCCAGGTGGCTATCGGTTCGACCAATACCTGCGCTCCTTCTCTCTCCAGGAAAGGAAACATGTTAAAGTTGCCGTCTCCTTCAGTTGTCTGCGCCCAGAATTCACCTGTGATCTTTACGATAGGTTTCATTCTAGTTCTATCAACTTTTATGGAATTAAACTTTGCTCTTGCTTCATTTGCTGTCTCGAGATAATAGTCTCCGAGTATCTGATCAATGAACTTTGTTACATATTCTGAAGACGGAATTTTCTGAATGAGCTTTCCTAATTTTGAATTGAAGTCAAAATACTTCTTGCTCTTCAGCCTTTCATAGAAAAGATCGATTACCTCCTCCATCACCTTATTTGTCTCACCTTCATTCACTTCAAAAGGTCTGATCAAATAACCCATTTCATTTATAAGATCACCAAGCATCATCGCATTAATAATTCCAAGGAAAAAGTCGAGATTCATTTCCAGTCCTGCTTCAGCTTCTTCCTGTGATAAACCTCCTGTCTGCTGAAACAACAGAACCCTGAACCCATCAAAACCCGAATTTCTCAGCGCAAGTCTGTATTCAGCTTCATACATTCCGAACCTGCACGGACCGCACGCTCCTGCTGTAAAAAAGACATGCTTGTCAATAATTTCCTCCTTAGTCATCCCCTTTGCTTCAAGCGACTGAAGATACTGGACAAGATTTCCCACTGTAAAATAAGTCGGATTGCACTGACCGTTGTTGCCGTATTCTTTGCCAAGCTGAAATGCTTTTTTATCGGGTGTCGGAACAATGTCCATTTTGTATCCGATCCCTTCGAGCGCTCCTTTGATGAGCTTCTCGTGCTTCCATGTTAATCCTCCGAAAAGTATTGTAGTATCAGCTCTCTGGTCTTTCGTGAACATCTTTTCAAACGGCTTTTTGAAATGATTGATCTTCTTATCCGCTACACCATATTCCAGTTCAAGTCGCTTCTTCTCATCAAGGAGCATTTGCTGAATCAATTGCTCTCTGTCTGTCTGCTCTTTCCTTGCTCCGTTAAGTACAGGTATTGACTCGGGATTGATTGTTTTGGTTTCCATGGCAGTTATATTTTAAGTTAAAAGTTAAAAGTTAAAAGTTAAAAGTTAAAAGTTGAAAGTTAAGTTATGTTAAACCGTTCGTAATTCGTAATTCTTAATTTGTAATTTGTAATTAAATTACAGCATTTCTTAGCCGAATAAACAGCGCTTTCAATTGTAGCAGGTAAAGAAGTATTAGTCCAGTCACCGGCAATAAATAAATTTTGATACTTTGTTTTTTGATCCGATCTGAAATCATTGCTCTGAATGTCCGGTATAAAAGTCGCTCTCTTTTCTTTTATCACTTTATAATTTCTTATTTTTATTTTATCAAAACCATTTATAGTTTTATTCAAATCTGATACACATAGTTTAAAAATTTCTTCAACGTTCATATAGGTTATCTGCAAATCATCCGCTCCACTAATTACCAGACTCAAATGCTTTCTGCTTTTTTTGAAAATCCATTGAACTATCGTCCCTATCAGTCCTGTCATTCCGAATGAATTGTACGGTATCATCTCTTCAGGTATTTCATTCTCCGGAAATAAGTGAACAGAAACTATGCTCGAATGTTTTAAAAGCTCAGATTTAAAATTATTATCATAATATCTCTTTTCATCAAACAGCTTTTTGAATGCAAAAAAGGAAACTGCCGAAATAAAATAATCCGAATAGATTTCAGTGTTGTCTTCCATTAATAAATGACTGATCTTCTCATTACCTTTAATTTCATCCGTTACAATTTGTCTGACGCTTTTGTTAATATGAACTACCGCATTCTTTAACTCGAGATACTTTACTGCATCATCAATCAATAATTCATTCAAATTTACTTCCGGTATTACAAGCGTTGAATTATCTTTCGTATTAAATCCGATTCTCAGCACATTCAGAAATATTTTCACACTTATGCTTTCTAACCGTGTATTAAAGACTGCCAGCGTAAACGGCTCCCAGAAGTACTTAATCAGGTTCGGTGTCTGCTTTAAACCAATTAGTAATTCTCTTACATTCACAAACTTCTTTTCATAGTCATTTTCATTTTTCAGGAGTTTATTAATATTCTTCAAAGCAAACTTATCTTTTAAACTAAATGCTTTGAATTTCAGCAAACCCTTTATCAGATTCATTGGCGGAGCTTCATCCGGACATTCTAGTTTAAAGATTTCTTTATCGGTATTAATGAAATTCACTTCAAGCTCTTTCTGAAAATTCAATTTATCATAGCTTCCTATGATCTTCAGATATTCAAAAGTATTCTTATACCAGCCGGCAAGAATATGCTGACCGTTGTCAAAGAACTGATTTTTCTCTTTATCATAAAAGCTGTAAGCCCTGCCGCCTAACTTCGGCGAAGCTTCAACTAAGGTTACTTTAAAATCTTTTTCTGTCAAGAAAACAGCTGCAGATAAACCTGCAACCCCGCCTCCAATTACAGTTACAGTCTTTTGACTGCTCATTTGCCGTTCAATGCTAATTTATTTTCATCAAAGCTGTACAGCAGTTTATATTTCAAATATACTCCGGCAGTTATGTATAGCTTTTTTAGTTTTGAAACTTTTACTTTCTTTTCAAACACATTATAATTTTTCATTTCAATCTTTTTCAGGACACGAAAATAAATGTGTTCCATTATTCTTGCTGCAAACATAAGTCCTTTGTCTTCTCTTGTAAGATTTTTATTTGCTTCATTATAATAATGTCTCGCTATGCTGCATTCATGCTTCATGAGATTAATAAAATTATCATTGTACTTAAATTTCAGCAGATCCTCCTCTGTATATTTGAAAGTCTCAAGATCTTCCAGCGGAATGTATATCCTTCCGTTCTCAGCATCTGTCTTGATGTCTCTTAATATGTTTGTAAGCTGCAAAGCTATACCCAGATTGACAGCAAAGTCTTTTGTTTTCGGATTGTTGTATCCGAAAATTTCTATGCTCATAAGACCCACTGTAGATGCGACTTTTAAACAGTAATCCTTTAATTCCGGAAAAGTCCTGTACCTGTTTTTTCTTAGATCCATCTCCATTCCTTTTATGAGATCAAAAAAAGGTTCTACAGGGATGTTAAACTTATTGATTATCCTGTTTACATTGTTAAGCAACGAATATTTTGAATCCCCATTCTTTAAAGCTTTTTCAAACTCGCTTCTCCATTCATTTATCTTGTAATACTTTGTTTCAAGATTTTCATTTTCTTCATCCACAATATCATCCGTTTTCCTGCAGAATGCATACACAGTATTTATTGCTTCATTTTTTTCTTTTGATAATAGAGAAAATGAGTAAAGGAAGTTAGACTTGCTCTGTCTTGTAATTTCCCGCTCCTGATTTTCCGGGGATAAATCCTTCGTGATCTTACTCATTTTCAAATTAATTTTCCTGCCAGCTTTATTTTATCAAATTTATTTAATGCTACTCGTGTGCTTAATACATTAAAATTTATCTTTTCTATTTTATTCAAAATCATCTCACCGCCTTCAATGGTTGCTTTTAATTCCAGTCTCAATCTTCCTTTTACATAATTTGTAATTTGCCTTCCTTCATCAAACAGTAATTTGGTTTTATCAATCAGGGCTTTAATCAATTTTCTGAAATCATCATTTTCATTTTTTTCAAATAGCATATTCTCATCATAATTGAATTCATTCATCAGTTTTTCCGGAATGTAAATTCTGTCTATCTCCAAATCAACAGAAACATCCTGCCAGAAATTAGTGAGCTGCAATGCCGTACAAATTTTATCCGAATATCCAAAACACTTTTTATCCTTCTCAGGATTATAACCGAAAACATAAAGAACCAGATGACCAATCGGATTTGCTGAATACTTTGAGTATGAAATTAATTCTTCGAAATCGAAATATCGCTGTTTTACAGAATCCTGTTTAAATGCAATTAACAGATTCCTGAATTCCTCTGCCGGAATTTTCAGTTCATCTATCGTATTTGAAAGAGCAATGAAAATATTTGATGTATCGCTATTTAAACCTGCAAAATCTTTATTCTCTGCTTTATTAAGATCAGCTTCAAACTCACTCAGCATACTTAATTTCTGAGTTTCTGTCAATTTATCTGAATCAGCTATATCGTCTGCATGTCTTGCAAACGCATAAATGCTATATATATATTTCCTTTTATCAGAGGGTATCAGTAAAGAACCAACGGGAAAATTTTCGTAATGTTTTATAGCAACTTCTTTACAAAAATCATATGCATGATCTATATCAGTTTGCATAACATAAATACTTAACGAAATTGTGTGATTTATTTCTTCGCGGAGTAAAACAGTAAGATTAAATTTGCAAAGAGGCTTTTAATTCTAAAATATCCCTGTGAACAAATTTAATTTTGAGTATATCTATGAAAGATGAAGATAAAAGAATTATCTTATTTGAAATATTTTGAAGGGAGCTTTTCAAATTGATGCGGAAGATGGAAAAATAATATCTTAGTCTTAATAAAAAAGAGGATTTATTTAAATTAGCCGGATCTGTAGGTAAGTAAAAAAATGAGAAAAACAAAACAGAAATAAACGATACAAACAGTATTAGTGATTGTTTAACTATGCTGTGCTTTGAATTATATATGTTGCTCCAGTAGCAGTTGTTGCAGATCTTCCTGTAAAACTCCATTGTAAGAAAATTCTGAAAACACCAGAAGGTTTTCCTTAAAAATTTATAATTAAAAAATATTTTAATTAAATAAATCATTTTATAATTTGGAATTTTACTTTTGGAAAACTATGCTTATTAATTTTAAATGTCAATAAAGAAAAGTATCGATGGTTTAAATAGATGGCATCGCACTTTTCGATGCCATCAGTGTAATCGGAATCAATAAAAAAACCCGTCTGAATTAATCAAACGGGTATTAAAAAAACAGCTAAATCTTATTTTACAAGCATTAACTTCTTTGTACTTGTAAAATTATCTGCACTGATCGTGTAATAATATACACCGGATGTTAAATTTGGTGAAGCAGCAAAATTAACCGAATAATTTCCTGCATTTCTAAATTCATTTACGAGTGTAGCAACTTCTTTTCCAAGCGCATCATATACTCTTAAAGAAACTTCAGATGATCTTGGAATCGAGAAATTAATTGTTGTTGTTGGATTAAAGGGATTTGGATAATTTTGCTCCAAAGAATACTGAGCAGGGATTTCACTGTTTAATGGTGTGATTCCTGACGGATTTCCGTATCTCAGGAATGTACCCAGATTTCCTCCGGCAAATCCAATTGAGCTGTTTAAGAATTCCATATCCTGCAATCCGTTTGCCTGTCCTGCTGCTGGCAATGTTTCTTGTGTCCATGTAGCCCCGAGATTTGTTGTCCTGAAACAATAGTTTATCGATCCGTCACCAAGGCTTACCCTTATAGTATTTGATCCGTCTTTCAGTCCGTTCATGTTTATAGCTGCAAACAAGGTAACTCCGGGAGGATTTGTAACTGTCGTCCAAGTAACTCCTCCATCAGTAGTTCGCTTTATATCACTGCCGTTCGAACCTGCCATTCCGTTATTATTATCAGTAAATGCAATCGCCTGATAATATAATCCGGCTGATCCGCCTGTTCCCGGTAATGTCGCACTTGTCCATGCGCCTCCTCCAAAACCGATTGAGGTCTTATATACTTTTGCAGACGTTGCATTTGCCGTAGTATTGGCTGATCCAATAAAGAAATGGCTTGTATCTGTCCAATCCCATGCGTTAATAACACCAAATTCATTTGTAGCTAAAGGTGCGCCGGGTGATAATATCCAGTTAGTTCCGCCGTTAGTTGTATACCTGAACTGGTATGGCTGACCGTTACCTGTAGGGTCTCCCTGGTAAACTCCGTAATTTGCATTGAACATCTTTATTCCGTTGGAAAAACTTCCGGCTAATGAAAATTGAAGTGCCCAGTTCAAACCGCCGTTAGATGTTCGGTAAATACTTCCGTTTACAGTTCCTACCCAGCAGTTTGAAGTATCAAGCGCTGATATCCCATACAGATTTCCTGCAGGTAATCCTGTACCTCTTGAAACCCAGTTTACTCCGCCGTTAGTTGATCTATATAGTGTAGCATTGTCGCATGCAACCCAGATCACATTCTGATTTACTACTGAGACAGAATTGATATTCTGTGGAGAAGGTAATGTACTTACAAGGCTCCATTGACTGTAAGCATTAGCAAAACCGATTAAAAAAATTACTAAAAAAAAATTTTTCATTTCTTTGTCATTTTGATTAATAAATTCATTTACGAGATCAATATAAAAAATATAATTCCCAATATTAATAAACAAAAAAGTCCTTTATATCTAATAATATCTAATTTTATTAATAAAATTCTGCATCTATTTAAAAATACTTTTGAATTCAAGTAGACCTCGCATCTTGCGGTAATCATATGCACGGAGAGAAAGTTCTTCAGAGTTTATTAAAATAAAAAACCCGTCTGAAATTAATCAAACGGGTTCGAAAAGATATCAGATAAAACTTATTTTACAAGCATCAACTTTTTTGTACTTGTAAAATTATCTGCACTGATTGTGTAATAATACACACCGGATGTCAGGTTTGACGGAGCAACAAAATTAACAGAATAATTTCCCGCATTCTTAAATTCATTTACAAGTGTAGCAACTTCTTTTCCAAGGGCATCATATACTTTCATCGAAACATCCGAAGCTCTTGGAATTGAGAAATTAATTGTTGTAGAAGGATTAAACGGGTTCGGATAGTTTTGTTCAAGTGTATAGTCAGCCGGAACCAAACTGTTGATCGGGGTTACATCAGTAACGACATCAACTAATTTCAATATTGCTCCATTACCCGTAGCTGCATATCCGTATACATTAGTACCTACTCTTTTAAATTCCATGTGAGTTATTCCCGTTAAACCAGAAGTAGTCATAGTAGTCCACGTCACTCCTCCATCCGTACTTTTTTTAACAACGCCAGATGCTCCACCGTTTGCTGAAATATAGCATGTATTGGTTCCATCAATCCATTTTATAGTGCAATAACCAGTAAAAGCTGTTCCAACATTAACTGTTGCCCAGGTCAGACCGCCGTCAGTTGTTCTTGCAATGGAAGGCAATGATGCACTAGCCGCACCTAATCCTAATAGTTTATTGCTGCTGAATGCAAGCCCTGATACAAAACCGCCTGCTACTCCGGTAAGAGTTCCAATATACCAGTTAGCTCCGCCATTGCTTGTAAGATATGCCCTTGATGCTCCGGCATTCAGACCAAAGCCATAAAACAAATTGTCAATTACAATTATGGAATTTTGAGCAGATGCTGCTCCTGACACGCCGGGAGGATTTGTAACATTCCAGGTTGCCCCACCGTCGGTCGTAACAGAAACATAGTAAGGAGTTCCTACACCTGCCGGTGGATCACTTTGTGCAATACCAAAAGTAGGCATGGTTTTTGAGAAGACAATCCCGTTAAAAAATCCGCCGGAACCGCCAGTTGATCCAACCGTTGTCCAGGTAGTTCCGGCATCAGTTGTTTTATAAAAACTTGCATTACCCCCGGCACCTCCTGCTGCTCCACCGTTACCGACATATGCAGTGTTAGCATCTACAGCCCAAACACAAAACTGATCCAGTGAGACACCAGTTGTCGGAACTGTCTGCCATGTTGTTCCACCGTTTGTTGTTCTGAAAACAGCAGGAACATTTACACCACCTGCTACCCACGCTGTATTCTGATCAACTACGGAAATGCTTGGAAAAGTACCCGCACCTGTAACAGCACCTGCAATTGTCCATTGTGAGTATGAATAATTTATGGATAAGCAAAATAGAATTACTGTGATAATGGAAATAAGATGTAAATTTTTTCTTTTCATTTTTTCTCCTTAGTAAATTAATTAATAAAAAATTTTTCCCATTTTAAATATTATTTATATAATATTCAAGATTAAACAGGATTCGCAAGATTTATAAGGTTTGTAAGATTTGTCTTATGAATCTTATGAATCTTACGAATCTTACAAATCTTATAAATCTTATAAATCTTAAAATAAAAAGAGCGGAACCTTATGCTCCGCTCTTGCAAGTAGGTGAGGTTATTTAAAAATTACTTTATTAAATTCATTTTCTTTGTCTCAATAAAGCTTCCGGCTGTAAGTGTGTAGAAGTAAATTCCGCTTGCATACTTCGATCCGTCAAATTCTACTCCGTATGTTCCGGCATTTAATATTCCGTCGACGTAAGTTTCAATTTCGTTTCCAAGTATGTCGTAAAATTTCAAAGTTACTTTTTCTGATTTTGGAACTGAGAAACTGAAATTTGTATTCGGATTAAACGGATTCGGATAATTCTGAGTTAAACTGTACGAAGAAGGAATTGAACTTCCGGTATTACTGATTCCCGTTGCACCTGTTACAGATGTTTTCAGAGAATTTTGAACATTGTAATTCGTCGAGATGCTTGTTCCCTGTTTGTAAACAAAGATGTTTAATTCACAATTGTTTGGTTCTGCAACCTGAGGACTGTTAGGTAATACATAATTAACAGCTTTTGTAATTTGTTGACCTGTTGTCCAGTTGCCTGAATTTACAAGCTCTCCCAGATCTCCGTTCATCATGCTTTTTACAACATGTCCATGAACATAATTTCCACCTCCCGTGCAGGATGAATTTCCGGTTTGAGAATAGATCAGGTTATTTTCGGTCAAAACATAATTAACATAGTAAGAGCCGGATAAATCAGTTAATGCAGTAATGACTACTGTTGCAGTCAATGTTCTTGTTGTCACATCATAATTTTTGCTTGAAACGGTGATGCTTACTCCGGGCTGGATCAACAGAGTTTGAAGTACAACTTCATTATTCCAGGCATTCCTGTCAACGACACCTGTCTTTCTTCCGATAACACCAGTCGGATAAGCACTGAATCCGAATAAACCTCTGATACCTGCTGAATAGCTCTGCCATGGATCTGAGCCGGCTCCGTGATATCCTAAAACTACAGTATTAGGATAATTCAGCAAAATGTCATGAATTATTTCGTGTCCGCAAGGGCACCATTGGCACCATGTCCCCGTGCAGTATTCTAAAACCACATTGTTTACATCTGAATATGATTTATTGGAATTAAATGATGTGAAAAAAGTTGCTACAAATAAGATTGTTAATATTTTTTTCATGATAATCCCTCCAATTTTTAAAATTGATTAATTAAAAATACCTTTAAAATTTATTGGGGAATGTTCAAAATTACACTAATGAGATTTTAAAAACAATTATAAAGTGAAGTACAAAAAACTGAAAAAATTCAAAAAATAAACAAAATGTGGGTTCAATTTGCATACCAGATTGAAGTACTATGGAGATTCACCACAGTCGCATAAATTTAAATCTTTAGTAAAATTGTCTTTCTATTTTTTGGCAATGTCTATTCCTTTCTTTTGTTTTATATTAAGATTATTTTGCTCACAATTTTATAATCCGGAATGATAGAAATAAAAAATCTGAAAAAGAGTTTCGGCGATAAGCAGGTTTTAAGCGGTGTAAATTTAAATATTGAAAAAGGTGTAACTCTTGTCATAATCGGAAGAAGCGGTTGCGGAAAATCAGTACTACTTAAACATATCATCGGTCTTCTTAAACCTGATGAAGGTGAAATAATAATTGAAGAACAGAATATTGTCACGATGGATGAAAAAGATATTTATAAACTTAGGAGAAAATTCGGATTCCTCTTTCAAGGTGCTGCTTTGTTTGACTCAATGGATGTGCAGCAGAATATCGGACTGGCTTTGAAGGAAAATACAGATATGAAGCAGGATGAAATTAAAAAAATTGTAACGGAGAAACTTGAACTCGTCGGACTTCCAAATATTCAGACAATGAAACCGTCAGATCTTTCAGGCGGAATGAAAAAAAGAGTTTCACTGGCGCGCTCTCTTGCGACTAATCCCGAATATATTTTGTATGATGAACCGACGACCGGACTGGATCCTGTCATGAGTGATCAGATTGATGAACTGATCAAGGATTTATCGGATAAACTTAAAGTTACATCCATAGTTGTGACGCATGATATTTTCAGCGTTTATGATGTTGCAGATCAGGTTGCGATGATGCATGAAGGGAAAATTTATTTTCACGGCACCCCGAAGGAACTCACTGAAACCAATGATCAGCTTATCAGGGATTTTCTGAACAGAACGGATAAGAAAATCTGAGGATTGGGAATTTGGGATTTCGGATTAGAATTTAAAGAATGATTTTTTTAGATTTTTTAAATGTTTTTAAATGATATTCGTAATTCCTAAACTGGAATAGCTAGAACCAAAATTGAAAATGTTATCTGTTCATATCTTATTTTGTGCTGTCTAAAACGCGATATTTTTTTACCACTAAGTGCACTAAGAGCACAAAGATATTTTTTTTAAAAACATTTTTTCTTAGTGTGCTTAGTGCTACAACACATAATAACGTTGCTTTTTTAAC
>CAYNTN010000063.1:0-26892 GCA_964399995.1 uncultured Ignavibacteriaceae bacterium | reverse complement strand
ACAAACTTTACAAACTTTATAAACTTTACAAACTTTATAAACTTTATAAACTTTACAAACTTTATAAACTTTATAAACTTTATAAACTTTACAAACTATCTTAGATACTTATCAAGAAATCTTATCTTTGCTTCAAATACTTTTATCTGGTTTGAGACTTTGCTGAATCCGTGTCCTTCATCTTCAAGAAGTATATATTCATATGGTTTATTTTTTTCCCTGAGTTTGTTAATTATCTGAACTGACTCTGCTTCGACAACCCGCGGATCCTGTTTCCCCTGAACTACAAGCAGCGGACAGTTAATAAAATCAATATAATTTATAGGAGACCTTTCAGTGAGCATTTCTTTATCTTTTTCCGGACTTCCGACAAGATCTTCAATTCCTTTTTTCCAGTGTTCAGGCACGGAATTCACAAATGTAAACAAATTCGCCGGACCGAAAATATCAATAGCGCATTTCCATATTTCGGGTGCCTTTGTTATGCAGGTCATGCACATAAAACCTCCGAAGCTGCCACCGACAATTCCGATTTTCTCCGGATCAACATAACCGGATTGTTTTAAATAGTCTACACTTCCTAAAACATCTTTAAATTCAGCTCCTCCCCAGTCCTTATAAATCAATTTCTGAAATGTTTTTCCGTAACCGGAGCTTCCCCGGAAGTTAGGTGCAATCACTATATATCCTGCATTTGCCATTACCTGTATATACTTGCTGAAATAGTGCATCTCCTGATATTCCGGTCCTCCGTGTGGCCATACAATCGCAGGATTCTTACCGTTTTTTTTCGTACCCTTCGGGATATAAAGCAACGCATGGATTTTCAGTCCGTCAGCGCTATTGTAAAAAACATCTTTTGCCTTCGTTAGACCCTTCTTAGTTACCCCGCCTACCAGTGAGTTTGTAATTTGATTTGATGTTTCTTTTTTCAGATCATAAACAAAAATATCACCCGGATTCAGCGGACTGTCGCATACAAAAACAATTTTTTTATTATCATATGTGAATTTAATTCCTGAATAATTTCCCTTGGGAAGTTTTAATTTATGCACTTTTCCTGATTTCATACTCATCATCTTAGGCGAATTACTGCCGTTGACATTCGTAGTCCATGCAAGTAAACTATGGTCGTGTGAAAAATTGAAACTTGTAACATCCCATCTTTCATTGATCACCCACTTTGACTTTTTCTTTTTAATGTCATAAAATTTTATGCCTTTAAACTCTCTTCCCTCATCTGATATAAAATAAAAACCAGTATTGTTTTTATTAAACTCCGTTCCACTGTTGAACACATTCTGACTAATGTCATGCCCGGTTATGCAAATGAAAGACTTGTATTTTGTATCATAAAGGAAAATATCGGTATTTATATTACCATAAAATTTGGTAAAAGTAATATATCTTTCATTGCTGCTCCAGGACTCAGCCAGAGTCGGATAATGATCATCAAACTCTTTAACTAATTCATTTTTACCCGTTTTTATTTCCTGAATGTAAACATCAAAGTTATATTTAAGCCTTTTATTTGTGGAGAAAAGGAATTTGTTTCCTTTCTTATTGAACTGGTTAAAGTAAACCTGTGAATCCTCAAACCCTTTCGACAAATGCTCTGCATCTCCTCCTCCTTCCGGCATTTTGTATATCTGTAAGTTTTCATTACCCTCTCTGTCGCTGATAAATATGAGCTCTTTAGTCTTTGGATTATGAAAGATCTGTTTTACCGAATCCTTCCAGGTTGAGATCTGATCGGTCCATCCGCCATCGATAGGTATGCTCCATATCTGTGGAGTTCCTGTAGTATTGGTTATGTAGTAGATTGTTTTATTATTTTTTGAAAGAGTAAATCCGGTTATGGATCTTATAGAAAAAAACTTTTCGACAGGATAGCGGTGAATTTTGTTCAAGCGGTTGTAATTTTTTAAATTAATAAAATTTCTTGCAGTAAGATAATCTTTTTATGAAACTTTTTTTAGTCTAATGGAATGAATATTTTCCGCAATTTTCTGCACTTTAACTAAATATCATTTTATTTGTAATTGCTGTTAAAAATAATTATGTTTGTTAGAAATTTTTCCATTTAATTATTTATTTATAATTAATGACTGAACAATATAAAAAACAAAAAAATATATTAGTACAAATATCATGACAAGAGAAGCCTTAATTAAAGAAACAGTTAAGAAAATCAATAAATTATCGGATTCAAAAGTCAAAGAGATTTCTGACTTTGTAGATTTTCTAATTTCTAAAATTGAAGATCAGGTTCTAAATGAGGGAATAAAAAAAATTATTTCTGAATCTAAATCTTTTGATTTTTTAAATGAGGAAGATGATCTATATACTGTCAATGATTTAAAAGAGAAATATAAATGAAGAAAGGTGATGTTGTTTTTAATTCAATTTCCATTTACGGATTTAAGCGGGGAGAAAAACAGACCCGCAATTATATTACTGGAATCTGAGTATGATGTTATTGTATCATTTATAACAACAAAACTTAAATGGAAAAAGGAATCTGATATTATGATTTTACCTTCAAAGGAAAATGGGTTAAAAGAACTTTCATTAGTGAGATTAAGCAAATTAGCTACAATTGATAAAGATTAATAATTGGAAGGTTAGGAGAAATCTCAAAAAAGAAATCAAGTTGATTAACCAAAATTTAATAACATTATTATCTCTCGATGAGATCATAGAGAATTAACTAATTTTATTAACTTCCTATTCTCAATTTAGTAAAGTTTTCAACCCATCAAATCAAAAATCCAAAATCTAAATTCTAAGACAATTTTCTTACTAACATATTTGCAATACTATTTTTAGTTTGCTTAAACTCCAACTAATATTTGAAAAAGAAAAAATTCTTGTGCATTCACGCACATTTCTATCAGCCTCCAAGAGAAGATGCATGGACGGGTGAAATCCTGCCTCAGGAATCCGCAGCTCCATTTCACGACTGGAACGAAAGAATCTTTCAGGAATGCTATAAGCCGAATTCCGAAGCTGTAATTGTTGATGAGCATGACAACGTTATAAAGCGTGTTAACAATTATGAATACTTTAGCTTTAATTTCGGACCATCGCTGCTGGGTTGGATCAAAAAAAAACATCCAAGGACTTATACGAGAATCATTGAAGCTGACAGAAAGAATGCACTTAATAATGAAGGTCACGGGAACGCAATCGCAATGTGTTATAGTCACCTTATCATGCCTCTTGCAAACCGTAATGATAAAATTACACAGGTGAAATGGGGAGTTGCCGATTTCAAATATCATTTTGGCAGAGATCCCGAAGGGATCTGGCTTCCGGAAACCGCGTGTAATGAAGAGACAATTGAAGTCCTTATTGAAGAGGGAATCAAATTCATCATTCTCGATCCGTCTCAGGCAGAAAAAGCAAGAAAAATTTACAGGGGAAAATGGAAAGATGTCTCAGACGGAAGCATTGATCCCGGAATACCGTACAAATGTTTTTCAAAGATCAATCCCGGTAAATTCATCAGTATATTTTTTTACAACGGTCCGCTTTCAAGAAACATTGCTTTTGATGATCACATTTATGATTCTAAAAGACTGCTCAAAAGACTGGAACACGTACACGTTAACCGGAATTATGAAAATTTTCTTATAAGCACGGCAGTTGACGGGGAGACTTTCGGCCATCATAAGAATTATACCGAAAGAACAATGTCTTATCTTTTTTCCGAATTAATTCCATCGTCTCATTTTGAGATTGTTAATTTCAGCGAATATCTTGCATCAAACACACCGGAATATGAAGTAAAGATTAAAGAAGGTGAAAATAATGAAGGGACTTCCTGGAGCTGCCTTCACGGAACCGGCAGATGGATGGAAGATTGCGGCTGCGGTAAAAATGATGAATATCCGAGCCAGGAATGGCGGAAACCTCTGAGGGAAAGTTTAAACTGGTTAAGAGATGAATTCATTTTGATTTACATCAGTATCGGGCATAATTTTTTTAATGAGATCTGGAAAGCAAGGAATGAATACATAAATCTCATTCTGAGTGATGATAAAGAAAGCAGAGAAAAATTTTTCTATTTTAACTCAAAAAGATTTTTGAATGAGAATGAAACCGAACTTTGCATAAAGCTGCTGGAGATGCAGAAGTTTTCCATGCTTATGTTTACAAGCTGCGGATGGTTTTTCTCTGATGTTTCCGGAATCGAGACAATTCAGATTTTACAATATGCAGCAAGGGCAATTGAAATTGCAAAAGAGGTTTCAGGACTTGAACTTGAAGAAGAGTTTTTGAAAAGATTATCCCATGCAAAAAGTAACTTAAAAAAATATAAAAACGGAAAAGATTTGTATATGAAAGAAGTACTGAAAGTTAAAAGTTAAAAGTTAAAAGTTAAAAGTTAAAAGTTAAAAGTTAAAAGTTGAAAGTTGAAAGTTGAAAGTTTTGTTTAATAAATACTCATTATTAAATTCAGGAACATCGGGTAAATGGAAACGCATAGGAGTAGAACGGCGTGCGGGGGTTGCTCTTCCGTTATTCTCTGTTTATTCGAAGAAAAGCATCGGGATTGGTGAGATTCCGGATTTGAGATTTGTAATTGACTGGTGCAGCATTACAGGGATGTCAGTGCTCCAACTGCTTCCCCTGAATGAAGTCGGCAATGACTTTGCTCCCTATAATGCTGTCAGCACTTTCGCTCTGGAGCCGATGTATCTTTCCATCGAAAAGTTAATGAACGCTGATCTGAAACCTTTCCGGTCTGAACTGCGGATTCTGAAAAAAAAATTTCCAAATGGGAATGAAAGAGTTGATTACAGGATTAAAGCAGAAAAACTTTTACTTTTGAGAAAAATTTTTGAAACTTCTGATCTCGAAAATAACGGGAAGTATCAGTGTTTTGTGAATAAAAATATCCGCTGGCTCAAATATTTTGCGCTGTTTAAAGTACTGCTGAATCTGAATTTCGGAAAAAGCTGGATGGAATGGGATTTGAAGTATAAGTACATTTCTCTTCTTACAGCAGAAAAAATTCTCAATAGTCATTCCGACGAAATAAATTTCCAATACTGGCTTCAGTGGCAATTGTATGAACAGATGATTTCAGTAAAGAAGTACGCAAAAAGAAAAAAAGTTTTTATTATGGGAGACCTGCCGTTTCTTGTCTCCCGAAACAGCGCTGATGTCTGGGCATATAAAAATTATTTTAAGTTAAATTTATCCGCGGGTGCTCCTTCGGATATGTATTTCTCCAAAGGACAACGGTGGGGAACGCCTCCTTATAACTGGGATAATATAGCCGCCGATAAGTATGTTTATATATCTGAACGGCTGAAGTATGCTGAAAATTTTTTCGATATGTTCAGAATTGATCATTTTGTAGGCCTGTTTAGAGTATGGACAATTGATCTGAATACTCCGTCAGAATATGCCGGTTTGCTCGGCAAATTTGATCCTGAAGATGAAATTTCCTGGGAAGACCACGGCAGAAAAATTGTTTCAATAATGAATGAAAGCACTTCAATGATTCCTTGCGCAGAAGATCTCGGAACAGTTCCAAAGTGTTCTGAAAAAGTACTCCGGGAATTCGGAATTCCCGGTATAAATGTTCAGCGCTGGGAGAAAACTCACGGCGGTAATGTTAACTTTCTTGCTGCGGATGATTACAGGATAAATTCAGTTGCAACTGTCTCGACACATGATTCCAGTACATTACCGATTTGGTGGGAAAATGAAGCCGGGACCATAGATGAACTTTCCTTTAAATTAATTTGTGAAGATCTGGGCATAAAAGGAAATGACTATTTAATCCTGTTAAATAAGTTGTTCGATAAGAATTTTTCATCAGGCAGCAGATTGTTCTGGAAAAAGGAAATAACTAATGTGTATATCTTACTGGAAATTTTGAAATTGAATTATAACGAAGCAAAGAAAATAACTGACATGTATCTGTCAAGCTTTAATGAAAAGAATAAATTTCTGAAGTATATAGGGCTGAATGAAAAATCTGATACTGCCTGCAGTGTTAATTTCATAAAAAAATCACTGGAAAAGATCAGCAGTGCTAATTCGATTTTCAGCATACAGTTAATGATGGAATACTTTTATCTCGATAAAGATATTCTGAAAAAATATAGCGGGAAGGATTTCCGGATCAACTTGCCTGGAACTGTTAACGATTATAACTGGTCAATGGTATTGCCTGTTTCACTGGAAGAACTGAAAGAGCTGGAAATTAATAATGTAATTAAAGATTTAAATGTACGCTCGGGCAGGATCTGAATTATATTTTCATTTAAACTTTCGAAATGCAAAAATATGCTGTTTGATATAGCTTACCACATCCGAATATAAAATTTCAAATACCGATATAATTTTATTTTTATGATTTGCTTCTTCTTTTGAGAGAGGATAATCCGGAGTATCGCTCAGACCAAACTGTTTCGGTTTTCTGACATTCGGATCGGGAAGAAAGGCAGTTCCGAAGAGCCAGTCCCACACAGCTAGTTTTGTTCCGTAATTATTTTCAAACTCTCTTCCGCCGTCGTCCGAGTGATGCCATCTGTGCATTTCCGGACCATTGATAAAATACTGAAGTTTTCCGAGTCTCACATCTATATTCGAATGAATGAACATTCCCCAGATCGCGCTTATCATCCCTTTGTATATTGCTACTTCCGGAGCGGCTCCCAGCAAAATTATCGGAGCGAATTCGACGGTTTGATTTATCAGAATCTCTAAAGAATGTGAACGCGCGCCGGACAACCAGTCAACTGTCTTGGGTGAATGGTGAGCTTCGTGTGTTCTCCACAGAACTTTATTTTTGTGCTGCAGTCTGTGAAACCAGTAGATGTAAAAATCATGAGTGACTAAAAAGAAAAGCACCTGTGTCCAAACCGGCCAGGTACCGATCAAACTGTATTGGTAAAGATCAGTATTTAATTTTATGTAATTTAAAAATCCAAATATTATCAATCCTAACAGATAGCTCTGAACAATAGAGTACAAAATTATGTCATTGAAAAACCCTTCACGGAAAACTTTCTGACCTTTTGTATAGGGAAAAAGTTTTTCCAGCACAACCATTATGATAGCGGCGGATGAAATGATTATTATTGACCAGACCTGTAGTGACATGATTACAAAATTACGGAAGATGAAATTGTAATGAAATACAATTCAATTTGGGATTTGGATCTCGGATTTGGAATTTTATCCTAAAGTGGATCGAGTATCATATTTATTACCACTAAATCACTAAGTCACAAATATAATTTTTAAAAAAGTTTTCCTTGTGTCTTTGATCTTCGTGGTAAAAAAAATCGGGTGACCTCCAAGTCACAAAGGCACAAATATAATTTTTAAAAAAGTTTTCTTTGTGTCTTTGAGTCTTCGTGGTAAAAAAATCCGAATTCCCAAATTCCGAATTCAAAAACTTTTCCACTGAAAAACAAAACCATCCTTTGTATCTTATACTTTAAAAAATAAATCGTATACAATTGTTAAAACCTATGAGACCTCTCAGACAGATTGTAGCACTTGGCGGTGGAATGTTTTCCATGGAGCCGGATAACGGGCTTTTAGATAAGTACATTCTTGATCTCGTTCCTAAGGAGAAACCAAAGATTTGTTTTCTCGGTACCGCCAGTCACGACGGTAAAGAATATCGTGACATGTTTTATAATTTTTTTAAGAATAAACAATGCGAGCCATCTCACCTTTCCCTGACTCATCCGCCTAAAGACATAGAAGCATTCATTATGGATAAGGATATTATTCATGTCGGCGGCGGCAACACAAAGCTTATTATTGATACCTGGAAAAAATTCGGTGTTGACAAGATCATGAAGAAGGCATGGGCTAAAGGAATAATACTTACCGGTATGAGTGCAGGAGCTATCTGCTGGTTCGATGACGGGATCACCAATCCGTCACAGGGCAAGCTTACACGTCTGCCTTGTCTCGGAATATTGAACGGAAGCTTTTGTCCGCATTATGATGACAGGGCTGAATTGAAAATGGCTTTTCATAAATTAATTTTAAGCGGAACAATAGAGGAAGGATACGGAGTCGAGGATGGAGCTGCTGTGCATTTTGTCGGAGCCGAGCCGATAAGGGTTGTTGCTTCACGTCCGGGAGCTACGGCTTATAAGGTGAGAAAACTCCGGAGCAAGATTGTTGAGACACCGATGATACCGGTATATCTCGGAAAAGATTCTGATATAGATATTGAAATCAAAAAGAAAAAACAGGAAGCCGAACAGCATGAAGTTTTGAAAACAGTAATTTCATTCATCGAAAACATTAATGATCATGACATAGACGGAATTTGCGAGCTGATTTCGGAAGATCATGTTTTCATTGACTCAATGGGTGTAATTGTAGAAGGAAAGAAAGAAATGAGAAATGCATGGAAAGTTTATTTTAAATGGTTTCCTGATTATGAAATTACGGTATTGAATACTTTGCTCACAAATGATTCGGTAGGATTATTTGGAGTCGCAACCGGGACTTTCAATACGGAAGATCCTGGTGAAATTGATACATTTGAAATTCCGGCTGCATGGCGTGCTAAGGTTAAAGATAATCTGATAACTGAATGGCAGGTATTTGCAGATAATGAAATCGTAAGGGATATAATTAAAGGAAACGGGATGAAGAGTATGATAAAAGAAAAGGTGAGTTATTTAAATTCGCTGAAGGATTAAAATCGGTAGAGACGCAAAATTTTGCGTCTCTGCCGGAAATGAATTATATGGAAATTGAAAAGCAAAAATTTATTGAGCATTTAAAGGAGAGCATCAAAAATAATTCATTTGTAAAAATTACCTTCGGAAAATACCGGGGAGGTGATCCGGAATTTCAGAAAGTGTTTGTTACTAAAATCGAGATCGGAGAAGGCGAGAGACTTTCATTCAAATTCAGATATAAGACAAAGGACATTGTAAAGAATTATGAAATTGAAAACGGCATCAGATTAGCTGATGAGATACTAGGAAAAGATTTTCTTAGTGCGACGTTGTTTACTGCAAACAATGATTACACTTTAGACTATTCAAAAAAAAGGATCCCTAAACTACATATTAAAAAAGCTTCGCTCACAGCACCTCTTTCGACCCAACATAATAAATCCAAATCTAGATTTGTAAATCAGCATTCAAAATATTTCAAGCTGCTTGGCATTACGACGATTGATGGAAAAGTAAAAGCAGACAAGTATGATAAGTTCAGGCAAGTGGACAAGTTCATTGAAATAGTAGATTCTTTGTACAAGTCATCCCGGCTTCAGGATAAAAATGAAATAAAGATTGTTGATATGGGTTCGGGTAAGAGTTACATGACATTTGCATTGTATGACTATTTTGTCAATACTTTAAAAAAGAATGTTGTCATAAAAGGCATTGAGCAGAGGGAGGAGCTGATTAAATTGTCTAACCTATTTGCAGATGAATGCGACTTTACCGGTTTAAAATTTGAATCAGGAGCTATAAAGAATTTACCTCCTGAAAAATCTGATATTGTTGTTGCCCTGCACGCGTGTGATACAGCTACTGATGATGCAATAGTCAAATCCATTGAAATGGATTCTGAGATAATTGTGCTTGCTCCCTGCTGTCAGAAATATGTAAGGAAAAAAATAAAAAGTCCCGAATTCATGAAAGGTATTTTTAAACACGGCATAATGATGGAGCGGCTGGCTGTTTCGTTTACGGATGGTTTGAGAGCTTTGACGCTTGAATATTTTGATTATGATACAAAGGTGTTTGAATTTATTTCTCCCGAGCATACGGCAAGGAATACGATGATAACGGCAGTTAAGAAAAGATCTCCTGTAACAGACTCCGAGGAAATGCTTAACGAGATAAATTTAATAAAGAAGGAATTTCAGATTGAAGATTTTTATCTGGACCGGATTTTATTTAACACAGAGACACAGAGACACAGAGGAGAGTAATATTTTATTCTATGAGTTCTAAAAAAACATTTCAGCCGCAAATCAACTGAGTCTCAATGCTTTTCATAATTTTCCCTGTGTCTCTGTGCTTCTGTGTTAAAAAAACATTTAAAGTTTGAAGAACATTTAATCTCAGCGTTCAAATAGTTATTTTAAAAATAAAATTAATCTTAAGGAGAATCGAAACATGCTTACAAAAAAGCTACAGGAGGCACTAAATGATCAGATCAACAGGGAATTTTTTGCAGAGTACTTTTATCTTTCTATGTCAGCTTATCTTGAATCAATAGAGATGGAAGGATTTGCAAATTATTTCAATATTCAGGCTCAGGAAGAGCATTTTCATGCGATGAAAATGTTTAACTTTGTACACGATAAAGGAGGCAGAGTAATACTTAAAGCCCTGAAGGAACCGAAATCTGAATTTACATCCGTAATGAATGTGATAGAAGAGGCGTTGAAACATGAAAAGCACACAACCAAGTGCATTAATGAGCTCATGGATGTAGCAATAAAGGAGAACGATCACTCGGTAAAGAGTTTTCTGGAATGGTATGTAGACGAGCAGGTCGAGGAAGAGGCCATTATTTCAAAACTGTTGTCAAAGCTAAAACTGATCAAGGGTGAAGGATTCGGACTGCTTCAGCTGGATAATCAGCTGGGCATGAGAAAGTATGAACAGGGAAAATAGATAGTGTCAGCTTTGAATTAACGGAATTATAATTTCATAGACCTGTCAGAATGTTTAAAAACCTGGCAGGTTTAATTTTTTAGTAATTCAGATTCAATCGTCAATCCCTTCACTAAATTAAATCCAGAGAATCAGGCTTTCATTTCAAATCACTTTCCTGTTTTGTATTTTACATAAATTAAACCCGCAATTACTTTGGACCCACATCCTGCAGCAGAGCTTAAAAGACGAGTAATGTTGTTTGACCGCAAGGAATATGACAACGATTCTTTGTTAAATTTATATAAAGCTCTCCTCCTTCCACGGATGATAGAGGAGAAGATGCTATTACTTCTGAGAAAAGGAAAGGTTTCGAAATGGTTTTCCGGAATCGGTCAGGAAGCGATCTCAGTAGGTCTTACGATGGCTTTGGACAAAGACGAGTACATTCTGCCGATGCACCGCAATCTCGGAGTCTTTACTGTCCGCGGTCTTCCTCTCGATAAACTGTTCATGCAGCTTCAGGGAAAATATCACGGCTTTTCAAAAGGACGCGAGCGTTCGTTTCATTTCGGGACAAATGAATACCATATTGTAGGCATGATCTCGCATCTCGGTCCGCAGCTCGGAATTGCAGACGGGATTGGACTGGCTAGTTTATTAAGGAAAGAGAATAAAGTTACAGCGGTTTTTTCGGGTGACGGCGGAACAAGCGAAGGTGATTTTCATGAAGCTCTGAATGTAGCTGCTGTGTGGAATCTGCCGGTTATCTTTGTAATCGAAAATAATGCTTACGGACTTTCAACACCGGTGAATGAACAATATAAATGCGAAGATCTTATTGATAAAGGAATAGGTTACGGAATTGAGTCCATGCAGATTGACGGAAATAATTTACTTGCGGTCTATGACACAATAAAAACCTATGCTGAGTCTATACGAAATAATCCCCGTCCCCTTTTACTCGAATGCAAAACTTTCAGAATGCGCGGGCATGAAGAAGCTTCGGGAACGAAGTATGTTCCGAAAGAACTCTTTGATGAGTGGGGAAAGAAAGATCCGGTATCGAATTATGAAAATTATTTATTGGATGAAGGTGTGCTGAACGAGACATTGGTTGCGTCAATCCGAAATGAATTTAAAGTTGAGATAGACAAAGCATTGGATGTAACTTTTGCTGAACCGGAAGTTACGCCAAATACAGAAGATGAATTAAAAGATGTCTATGCCCCTTTCGAACAAAAGATCATTACTCCAAAGACAAATAAAAAATCTCAGAAAAGACTAGTTGATGCGATTTCAGACGGACTGCGTCAGTCATTAGAAAGGTATGATGATCTTATTATTATGGGTCAGGACATTGCCGAGTATGGCGGGGTCTTTAAGATCACGGAAAATTTTTACAAAAAATTCGGCAAAGATAGAATCAGAAATACACCGCTTTGTGAATCCGCAATCATTGGCGCTGCACTCGGTTTATCTATCAGGGGAATAAAGTCTGTAGTTGAAATGCAGTTCGCTGATTTTGTCACGAGCGGATTCAATCAGGTTGTAAACAATCTTGCAAAAATTTATTACCGCTGGGGGCAAAATGCCGATGTGGTAATTCGAATGCCCTGCGGTGCCGGTGTTGGAGCGGGACCCTTTCATTCACAATCCAATGAAACATGGTTCTTTCATACTCCCGGATTGAAAATATTCTATCCGTCAAATCCATTCGATGCAAAGGGAATGATAGCGGCAGCAATTGAAGACCCGAATCCGGTTATGTTCTTCGAGCACAAGGCTTTATACCGAAGCATCTCTGAGGAAATCCCGGACGATTATTATACAGTTGATACAGATAAAGCGAAACTAATATTCGAAGGTGATGATGTAACTATTGTCACCTACGGCATGGGAGTTCACTGGGCAACAACTATTTTAAAAAACAATCCGGACATTTCAGCCGAACTGATTGATCTTAGAATTCTTCTTCCATGGGATAAAGAAACCATAGAAGAGAGCGTTAAAAAAACAGGAAAGATCATCATACTTCACGAAGACACGCTGACAGGCGGCATCGGAGCGGAGGTAGCGGCGCATATTTCCGAGCATTGTTTCAAATATCTCGATGCACCTGTGATGAGAAGTGCTAGTCTCGATACGCCCGTACCGTTTGCAATTCCACTTGAGGAGAATTTTTTTCAGATAGGTGAGTTTGAAAGAAAGCTTAAGAAGCTGGTAATGTATTGATAAAAAAAATTGATAATAATTAAGTTTTAAAAAAGTGAAAGGTGGTAACATTATGAAAAAGCAATTATTATTTATTGCATTATCATTATTGGTTTCATCAAATCTCTTTCCCAATGACAGCTGGACAAGGATTTATCAGTCAGGCACATGGCATATACAGTCATTTTACAAGATTCATAACCCCGGCAGTTCAAATTCCATCTATATTCAGCATAATAGTGAATATACCTTACCTGATATAGATAACGGAGCAGTTAAAAAATACTCACCGGTTAATAATTCGTGGACAGATCCGGCTAATGGTTTCCTGAATTCAAAATGCGCTACATGCGTAGACCCGCCTTATATTTATACATGGTGTGCTCCTGTTCCATTTTTCATGATATCAGCAGCTGATAATGACTTCATGTTAAATTTTCAGATAACTCCCTGCGCGTCGTGTCCGGATGCATCGACTTTTGTAACTTATACCGGAGGAATGAGCAGTCAGAATTATTATGGACTCTTCGGATGCGGCGGTTCAATATTTTATCCGTATGGAGGTGACATTAATCCGGACAACGATTCGGTATGCTACTATGGTTTTGTAAGTCAAAACTATTTCACTGCAGGAATCTTTAAGAGCGTAAACAGGGGAGCTAACTGGACTCAGTTAATAGCAATTCCGGATCTCAGGCATACAGGTCCGAGCAACTGGGATAATATGTCAGGAGGATTCATTAAGATCAATCCTTTCAATACTGAATATATCTTTACGGTTCATCGCGATTACATGATGCTCAGTACGGATGGGGGATATAATTTTGCTTCAATTAACATTCCGCCTTTGAAAGAATTAGCTTTTGATTATACAGACAATATTATTTACGGAGTAACGCAAAGGAAAATTTATAAATCAAATGATAACGGTCTGACCTGGAGTATGTCGGACGTGCCTTTTCATTTAAATACAATGGAAGTATCGCCGGACAATAATAATATAATTTATGCAGGCTCTGAGACAGGTCTTTATAGAAGCACAAATCAGGGTATATCATGGTATGCATATAATAATTCATTCTCACCTTCAAAAAATGTAATAGGGCTTTCTAAAGATTTGAATTCGGGAGATACAATAATAGTTAGTACTGAAGATGCAGTATATAAAGTATTCAGAGATTTTCTTACAGGATTTGGTAATGCAAATAATTTAATCCCTGAAGAATACAGACTTGAGCAGAATTATCCAAACCCGTTTAATCCGTCTACAACTATAAAATTCCAATTAATGAAACCCGGAATTACTACTTTGAAAATATATGACGGTCTTGGAAGAGAAGTTACAAGTTTGGTCAATAATGCTTTACAAGCCGGAAGTTATGAAATTGAATTTAATGCTTCTCAATACCCAAGCGGTATTTACTATTACAAAATTACTTCAGGTGAATTTTCACAGACAAAAAAAATGATACTGGCAAAGTAAAATTTTTAAAAAAAAGTTACATGTAATAAGCAGAAGTCATACTTCTGCTTTTTTAATTTATTCTAAATAGTTATAACTAATTACTTTACAAGCATCCTATTCTTTGTCTCAACATAATTTTTTAAGGAATTTTATTCGGAACACTCATACAACAAATAAAGTAGTTTGATAAAATATATTAAAAAAACATTCCAATCATTTGATCTTCATCTTCAGCATGTGGTGACGATATGACTCTCTCATGACCTCAGGTGACATTCCGAATTTATTTTTAAACAGCCAGCTGAAAGAACTTACACTTTCGAAACCGATCTCAAAACAAATCTCCGTTATGCTCATCTCCGTTCCAAAAAGCAGGTTACGGGCTTTCTCAATTCTCTTTGAAGTTAAATACTGATGTGGAGTATTTTTATAAACTGATTTGAAGATTCTCAGAAAATGATACTGTGAAAGGCAGGCTTCCTTTGAAATTTTTTCCAGTGTAAGATCATCCGTAAAAGAGGAATCAATGTATTCTTTGGCTCTGCAAATTCTTTTATACAATTCTGTCTTAGTTGAAAGTTTTACCGGAGGGAGTTTTTCTATTTCTTTATAAAGGTCTCTGTGAACAAATAATAATTTTTGCAGCAATTCAAAAAACTGCTCTTTAATGAAGTTATCATCATCAAAATTGACATTTGATGCAAGCCGAAGCTTCATAATGACAGGAGTCAGAGAATTATTGTGAGCATACAGCTTTTCAAAAAACTGTACCGGCTGATTGTTTGGAATGAATGAATAATTTAACATCTTATCGCTTGGGGTAACTAAGCTCTTTAATGTTTCTTTTGCAAATTCTGTATCAAAATAAACGGAAAATGTTTCAGCTTCATCTTTAATAAAACTCGAACATTCCTGACCTTCATTCACAATAAGATAAGTTCCGGATGTAACTCTGTAATCTCCTCCCGAAGTCTTATGATTCTCCAGTCCCTTCATCGAGCATTTAATTGAAAGCGGGCTAATATGATTGCTTAGTTCCGTATCGGATGCAGAGAAGTGTACAATGAAATTTTTACTTAAAGCAGGTATTGAATCGGGGTATTTTCTAAGGATCATAACGGAAAAAAATTTATTCTACAGTACGAAGGAGGATTGGTTAAGTTAAGTATTTATCAAAAAAACAGTGTCACCGGTTTTACTATTTGTTAAAAATAACTGAGCAAATTTAAAGAAGAAAGGTGTAACCTGTAGAAAATCAAAGTATAGTGAACTATAACAAGTTACGAACTACGAAGATGGAAATTAAAAATAAACTTGAAAAGAATGACTAAAGAATTTATGTTTAAAGCGTATGATTTCTAAGGTCACAAATCGTGACCTTTAATATAAGCGAAAGAATATTATGGCAATGAAAAGTAAAGCATTGAAATTAAAAGAAGAAGCAATAACTGAAAAGATATTTTTTATCAGAGGTGAAAAAGTACTTCTCGACATGGATTTAGCGTTATTGTATGGAATTGAAACGAAAGCATTAAAAAGAGCGGTACGAAGAAATCCGGAAAGATTTCCTGCAGATTTCATGATTCAGCTAAACCGGGAAGAGTACAAACTTCTAAGGAGCCAATTTGGCACCTTAGAGGGGAAAGGGAAATACAGCAAATACCTGCCATATTCATTCACGGATCAAGGTGTTGCAATGCTGTCATCAGTTTTAAATTCCCAAAGAGCAATCGAAATAAACATTTCCATAATGAGAGCTTTTGTAAATATGCGAAAGCTTATTTATTCTAACATTGAGCTCAAAGAGAAATTAAAAGAACTTGAACGGATGACAAAATGAAAATTCAAGGAAAACGACAAGAAAATAAAATTAATATTTGATGCGATAAAAAGTTTGATGATCCAGGAAACCAAGCCTAAGAAACAGATAGGATTTCGGTTACCTAAGAAATAAGTTTTGAACTATGATAATAATGATTAAATGATGACTGTGATGAAAACAAAAATAAAATTAATAGAAGAATCAATTACTGAGAAGATATATTTAATCAGAGGTGAGAAAGTAATGTTCGATTCAGATCTTGCTGTATTGTATGGAGTTTCGACACGCAGATTAAATGAACAGGTCAGGCGAAACAAAAAAAGATTCCCGAAAGATTTTATGTTTCAATTAACAGAAAAAGAGTTTAAAATCTTGAAGTCGCAAAATGCGACATCAAGTTGGGGAGGAAGGAGAACGATACCAAATGCATTTACAGAGCACGGCGCCGTAATGCTAGCCGGGATTTTGAACAGTGATACAGCAATAGCTGCGAGCATCAATGTTGTCCGTGCTTTCATTAAACTGAGACGAATACTAAGCAGCTACAAAGAATTAGCTGAAAAGCTTTCCAAATTAGAAGACAAGTATGATAAGAATTTCAAGATTGTGTTTGAAATTATTCAGCAGTTAATAAAAGTGGAAGATAAGCCAAAGCGACAGATCGGATTTCAAATGCCAAAGAAATAGGATTTTGAACTATGATTTTATAATGATGAATTGATGACTATGATGAAAGCGAAAATAAAAATAAAGGAAGATATAATTTCCGAGAGGATATATTTTATAAGAGGCGAGAAAGTATTGCTTGACAGAGATTTGGCGTTGCTTTATGGAATTGATACAAAAGTTTTGAAGCAGGCTGTCAGGAGAAATTTAAAAAGGTTTCCTGATGATTTCATGTTTGTACTTACTAAAAATGAATTAAGAAACTGGAGGTCACAATTTGTGACCTCCAGTTCTGATCGAAAAGGCTTGAGATATTCCCCTATGGCATTTACCGAACAAGGTGTCGCAATGCTTTCATCGGTTTTAAATTCCCAAAGAGCCATCGAAGTAAACATTTCCATAATGAGAGCGTTTGTAAATATGCGTAAGCTTGTTTACTCTAACCTTGAGCTCAAGGAAAAAATAAAAGAACTTGAGCGGATGACAAACAGAAGATTCAAGGAAAGCGATAAAAAAATAAAACTAATATTTGATGCGATAAAGAGTCTTATGATTCAGGAAAATAAACCCAAACGCCGGATTGGATTTCGAATACCGGAATAGATTAGAAAGATAAATAATTTTGAGTAACCATTAAAATGAAAGGAATTGATTATGAAAAACTATTCATGCATTGGAAATGAAGAAATTTTAAAAAATTACAAAACTGCTTTCTTTTGTTCGAAGAAATGCCCCCTGGATCTAATACTCCAAATTTATGACAAAGCAAGAGAATGGAGGGAAAATAAAATCTGTGTGATATCCGGATTTCACACGCCAGTTGAAAAGGATGTATTAAATTTTTTGTTAAAAGGTGAACAGTCGGTAATTATTTGTCCGGCGAGAAATCTTAATGAATACAGAATTAATGCTGATATAAAAAAGGAAATTGATGATGGAAGAGTACTAATTATTTCCAAACTTCAGAACAGGAGAATATCGAAAAAGTTTTCTAATGAAAGGAATTTTTTCATCGCTGATCTGGCAGATGAGATATTTGTAGGATATACCGAGCCTGGAGGGACGACGGAAAAGATGTGTGATTATGTCACGGGATTGAATAAGAGAATAACTAAATTATAGAACCCATTTTTAATATCATCCTAAGAAGAATAGTAAATCCTAAGTCGGTGGAATATGAGATAGAAGATGTGTAAAGGAATTGTAAATTTTATCTTTTCACACCATTGGCATCTTTATCCCGAACTTCTTCCTCTCCTCCAGTGCAAGTTCATATCCCGCGTCAGCATGTCTCACGATTCCCATTCCCGGATCGTAAGTAAGGCATCTTTCCAATCTATCTTCAGCTTCTTTACTTCCGTCAGCAACTATCACCATCCCCGAATGAATCGAATTTCCAATTCCAACACCGCCGCCGTGATGAAGCGAAACCCAGCTTGCTCCGCCGATACAATGCAGTCCGAAATTTAAAACCGGCCAGTCGGCAATTGCATCAGAACCATCAATCATTTTTTCAGTCTCACGGTTTGGAGATGCAACGCTTCCGCAGTCAAGATGATCACGTCCGATTACTATCGGCGCTGAAACAATTCTATCTCTCACCAAATCATTGAATATCTTTCCCGCCTTTGCCCTGTCTCCGTAACCAAGCCAGCATATCCTCGCCGGCAGTCCCTGAAAATGTACTTTCTCTTTCGCTGCTTTAAGCCATTTATGTAAAAGTTTATTTTCCGGAAATGCTTTCATTATCGCTTCGTCAGTTCTGTAAATATCTTCCGGATCACCCGACAATGCAACCCATCTGAAAGGTCCTTTGCCTTCACAAAACAACGGACGAATGTATTCCGGTACAAACCCCGGAATTTCAAATGCAGACTTAAAACAATTATTATATGCCTCGCCTCTTAAATTATTTCCATAATCAAAAACTACCGAACCCTTCTGCATAAATTCCCACATCGTTCTGCAATGAAGCACAACTGTCTTTCGTGCAAGTTCCTGATATTTTACAGGATCTGATTTTCTTAGTTCAACTGCCTTTTCAAAACTCATTCCCATCGGCACATAACCATTAAGCATGTCATGAGCGGAAGTCTGATCAGTCACGACGTCAGGCAGTATGTTTCTTTTTAAAATTTCCGGAAGCACTTCACCGGCATTTCCAATCAGACCGACAGATAATGCTCTTTTATTTTGCTTTGCATCGAGAACAAGTTTTAAAGCCTCATCCAAATTATCTGTCATAACATCGCAGTAACCCGTATCAATTCTTTTTTGAATTCTGCTTTTATCAACATCAACTCCAAGAAATGCAGCTCCGTTCAGTGTTGCTGCAAGCGGCTGTGCTCCGCCCATTCCGCCGAGACCGCATGTGAGAACAAATTTTCCCGAAAGTGTTCCGTCAAAATGTTTATCTGCGCATGAAGCAAATGTCTCATAAGTCCCCTGCAATATTCCCTGCGTGCCGATATAAATCCAGCTGCCTGCGGTCATCTGACCGTACATGGTAAGTCCCAGAGCTTCAAGTCTTCTGAATTCATCCCAGTTGCCCCACGCAGGTACGAGTTGAGAATTTGAGATTAAAACTCTTGGAGCATTCTTATGTGTTTTAAAAATTGCTACCGGTTTTCCCGACTGAACAAGAAGAGTTTCATCTTCATTTAGATTTTTTAAAGATTCAATAATTTTATCAAAACACTCCCAGTTACGAGCGGCTTTTCCGCTACCGCCATAGACAACAAGATCTTCGGGTCTTTCAGCGACATCAGGATCGAGATTATTCATGAGCATTCTCATAGCTGCTTCAATGATCCAGTTTTTGCATGTTAGTTTGGTTCCGGTTGGTGCTTTAATGGTTCGTGACATAATTTATTATTATATTTTTAAATCTGATTCTTTCACATTTAGTTTTTTTAAAACAAACTCCTTTACAGTTATTGCTATTTGAAAGGATTTCTTTGTCTCATGAATAGTTGGAATATAAAACTCACTGCCATATCTTACATCAACAGCAAAATCTGATAAATTTAATAACTCTAATTTTTCAAATTCCTGATCATTTAACATACATAACCGCTGCAGTATTTCTAAATTGTGAGTTTTTGGAAATTCGACTTGCTTTGATATGAGATATGCTTTAAAAAATTTTTCGACAGCTTGCTGACAATGATAGCATACTGCATCCATTACTATTTTCTCTTCCTGCAATTCTAACTCATTTAATGATAATCTTATATCGTTATTGGCTTTGATTAACCAATTCTTAACAAGTTGTGAGATCATATTTCTTTACCTTCCATCATAGCATACTTCACGATATTGCCAATTGTATTTTTGTCATTTGTTATTTCATCTTTTGATTTGACAATTACATCTCCATCCAGTAAACTTTTCGCTAAAGAAGATCTTATAATTTTTTGTAGCTTAAATTTATCATAAATCGAAATATTTTTTGATACGATTATCATCAAATCAAAATCACTATCGGTTCGATTATCGCCTCTTGCTCTTGAGCCGAATAAAATAATTTTTTCATAATCAATTCCCTCTAGAGCTTTCTTGATAATATTTTTCTGTTCGTTAGTTATCATATTTTCTCTCAAAATAAAAATTCTATTCTTCAAATAATATAAAAAACGTGAAACGTCAAACGTGAAACGTCAAACGTGAAACGTCAAACGTGAAACGTCAAACGAAAGATGTTTGAAGCAAGGCTTTAGACTAAAGATATAACGTCTGACATCTCACATTTGACGTTTCACGTTTCACGTTTCACTCTACTTCGAATTCTTCTTATACTCTTTCATTACAAAAGCCGTAATAAAACCTGAATCAGGATTTATAACAAGTGCTTCATCTATTACTTTTTTAGCCTGATCCATGTCTCCGTCATCATTTCTTTTCATCAAACAGAGAGCAAGATATCCCATAGCCCAGTCATATCCCCAGTCAGGATAAAGTTCACTCGGTTCTTTCCGTGTCTTGAATGCATCAACTGATTTTTCAAGCTTAGGCATTGCAACCGATGAGCCGCCGCCGAAAGCTTCTGGGGTCCAGTAACTTGATATCCCGTTAAGCATTAAAAGCCTTGGATTATTCTTGTCAAGCTTTGCAGCCGATTCATCGGCGCTTGCAGAAGCTGAAATTATTTCTTGCATCTTTTCCTGCTCATACTGCCAGCGGTTAAAATTAAATCCAAGCAGAAGAACATAAGCATCCGCAAAATCCGGATACTCATCTATTGATTTATTTATAACATCAATTCCGGATTGAGTATATTTCTTCACATTTTCAGTATTCTCCTTGACCATTGCAGCAGTCGCTAACCCGTAATCGGATAATGCTATGTAATAATTGACAAGCCATACTTTTTCCTTAAGCTGAAGAATCCTCTCGAATTCTCCCCTTGATTTCAAAAGCAGTGTTTCATCACTCTTATCCATCGCTGACTTCAAATTCTTCTTTGCCTTCAGCATTGCTTTATCAAAATCACTGCCTGCGTTTGCATTGAAATTAACAAATGTAAATGTGATTAAAAGTAAAATCACAAAAGTAAATTGCTTTTTCATTTTAGTTTTCTCCTGTTTATATTGGTTAATTGAGTTAATTGTTAATTGTTAATTGTTAATTGTTAATTGTTAATTGTTAATTGGTTAATGATTATAATATTATTTAATATTTTACTATACTCTACACACTCTACACACTCCACACACTCCACACACTCCACACACTCTATACACTCCACACACTCTATACACTCTATACACTCTACAGCTGTAATCCCAGTCCAAGATAAAGTGACCTTTGATTATTTGAAATTACTTCCACCTGTTGTGTATAGTCAAAGTTGTAAGTATAATTATATACATTCTTTTGATTAAAGACATTGTTTAGTGCAAGGACGGCTACAGCAAATTTTCCGAACAGGGCAAAGATGTACTGAAGATTCATGTCAAGCCTGTCATAAGTCGGAAATCTTGAGCTGTTATTTGCTCCGTAAACAGGTATATATAAATCTTCAGCCGGATCATAGCTTGCACTCGTGACAGGAGTGTACGGTTTGCCGGTGGAAATTTTATAACTTGCACCCGCAACTAACTGGTCTGAAATGTTATAGCTTCCGACTACACTCAATGCATTTGTAATATCATAATTAGCCGGTGATAAACTTACGGCATCATATTGTTTTCTTTGCGAGTTGCAATAGGCATACGATATCCATCCTGTGAATTTGTTTTTTATTTTTGCTTTTAAAAAAACATCGACTCCTTTTGCAAATCCTTCGCCCTCCGATCTGTAAAAATAATCCGTCGTATTTAATATAACAAGATTCGAATAATTTTTGTAATACCCTTCAACCCTCATAACATAATTTCCTTCCTTATTAAACTCGTATCCCAAAATGTAATGCACCGCCTGCTCCGGTTTTAAGTCATTGCCTTCAGCGCGGAAAAAATATTCAAGCTTTGGAATCTGATGATATATTCCGGTTGCACCGCGTATAGCATTGTACTTTGAAAACTGATATCCGAAAGAGAATCTCGGATCAAAGCTTAATTTGTCTGCGAGTGTAAAATAATCCGTCCTGACTCCGGGAATAAAAAATAATCTCTTACCAACCCTGAACTGCCCTTCTGCATAGACGCCTATCCTTCCGCTGTTTGTGCTTGTATCAAGTTCTGTTGCAGGTGCATCTGGTCTTAAATTATATGTATAAACAGGAATAGCACCCGCAATATCATAGCCATTATACTCATACTCTGCGCCGGCATTAAAATCTACTTTACTGGTAATATTCTTTGTAAAGTCAGCTCTTCCTTTTGAATAATAACTTTTGGAGTTCGTATTCAGCACGCCGTAATTGTCCTGTTTATTATAATAACTGAATGAAACTCCAGTATTGAGCAGAGTTGAAGATGAAGGTGCAACCATCATTTTCAGATTTGTAAAAAAACTTTTTGACTTACCGTTGAAAAATCCTATATAAGATGGTGTTTCACTTTGGATTCCGACGTTATCATCACTGTAGTTGGCAATGAATTTCAGATTTCCAGCAGACCCTAATTTATAGGCAAGCGTTCCACCCAGCTGATTTGACTGTGGTATGGGTGAAAATTCAGAATGTTCTCCGTTAATTGCAAAGTATGGCTGCAAAAATAATTTTCCCAAAGAAAATGTTGCACCGAAATTTCTGTCTTTAGACAGATAAACACCGTCAAGAGAAGCATTTGCAAGTCCAAGCCATGCAAACATTCCCGTTCCCTGCGGCATATCATAAGATTTCAGGTCAAGCACTGCAGATAACACATTGCCAAACTTCGCGGAAAAGCCGCCGCTTGTAAAATTGATTCCGCGCAGTCCCCACGGATTGATGGTTGAATAAGACGATACATTGAATGTCTCATCAAATATGAACGGATTGTAAAGTGATGCCTGGTCAAGTATTGTAAGAACTTCATTAGGGTCGCCTCCTCTTACCGTGATCCTGCTTCCTTCATTTACCTGGTTTGATCCGGGAAAAGTTGTAATCGCTCTGTACAAATCTGCATCTGCCCCGGGTATTCTGACTATTTCAAGTGGAGTTAGCGTGACTGCATTGGTGTTTCCGGATGTGAACGAACTTGCTGTGACAATTATCTCTTCAGTAACTGCTTCTTTCGAAAGTTTGATGTTCATTTCAATGTTGATTCCGGCAATAATATCAAGTGGCATTGTCTTATTTTTATAATCAATCATTGTAATTAACAAAGTCTGAGGACCGGTTCTTTCCGTTTCAAATTCATAATAGCCTTTATCGTCTGTCGTTGCTCCGTCAATGCTTCCTTCCAATACCAAATTAGCACCTCTCAGTAAACTGTCTTTATCTCCTTTTACAACTCCGGATATTTTTGTATATATGGAAGCGGTCGAATCCTGTGCAAAAATGTCACCGCTGAGTAAAGTGAGCACAATCAATAATGTCCGTAAAAAATGTATAACTAATTTTTTCATTTTATTTTTGTGGGTGTCAAAAAAATTTTTAGAATCTTAATGTATTTATATCTTTTGCAATATTAATATCCTTAATAGTGATACCTTTGACAAAATGAGTCGAAAAGGAAACTTCCACACTTGAGTATTTCATTGTGAGAAAATCCGGATGATGATCATGCTGCTGACAGAGAGCACCGATTGCGGTTGCCAATCCCATAGTCTGCGGAAATCCTTTTGTTGTAAAAGTTTTTCTGATTGAATTTTCTGTTAAAGCCCACCCTTCCAGATTTTTTAAATGTTCCTCTATTTGATACTTTGTAAGTTTTTCCATTTTCTAAATTTTTTATAATTTTACGAATAACGATTAACAAATAACAATTAACGAATAACGAGTAACTAATTTTTCTTCACAATGCTTTCCAGCATTTTAATATAATTCTCAAAAGCTTTATATCCTTTGTTTGTGATTTTATATTTTGATACAGGTTTGCGGTCAACGAAGAGTTTTTTAACCGATACGTAACCCGCATCTTCCAGTTTCTTTATGTGAACGCTGAGATTTCCGTCCGTTGCATTCACTTTCTCTTTCAGGTAATTGAATTCGGCTTCATCAACGCTTACCAGTACTGCCATAATGGTTGTTCTGATTCTTGAATGTATGACATCGTCAATTTGCTGGTAATCGTAGTTCATTGTAATTTTATAAATTTTCTTCAGCTTTTGACATTCTGTTTAAAATAATTCCGGGTATGAGCTGCAAAAAAACTATCATTACTGCAAAAATCAAAAGTGTATGTACGCTTGGAAAGATGAAAAGTAACAAAGCTCCTGCCCACCATCCGAATGAAACGTTTCTTAGCCAGTTGATCTGCTGAATTGTCCCGCTTGTAAAGTAAGATATGCCCAGTGATGTTGCTATTATCGGACAAATGAAAATGGGGTTATAGGCTTTTGTAACAGTTCCGATGAAGCCAAACATAAACATCGCAATTCCCGAAGCAAGCCAAAGCGATCCTAGTATCTTCGACGTGAATGTATGTACCGGCGCTTTATTGCTCTGACGTTTCCCAATAAATCCGTCTATCACTGCCCCAAGAACCATTAATATCAGCCACATGAATCCGATGTAATTTCCGGATGTTTTTGTCAGGAGCATTATGTAATTTATCAGTAAGGCAATTGTAATCAATATTCCCCAGAATATATAGTGAATGCCGTTGTCTATATTTATTCTGCGGCTGTCCTCCATGATTTTTTTAATCACTGAGAGTTCGGTTTCTGCTTGTCTGTATTCCATTATGATATTTATTTAAAGTGCTTTATATTTTAAAGTGCTTTACAAAAATATATTTCTTTTTTCTTTTTGTCAAGTGCTTAAAGTAGTTAATTGGTTAATTGGGTTAATTAGTTTAATTGTACAGCCACTCAACCACTCACCAACTAAACTACTCACCAACTCAACCACTCAACCACTCAACCACTCAACTAAAATTAATCTTAAAATTTATTTTAATATTATTTATTTTAATTTCAAATAAATATATTTCATGAGCGATTTACAATCTTTATCCATCAACACAATCCGTCTGCTTTCAGCCGATGCAGTTCAGAAAGCAAACTCCGGTCACCCGGGAATGCCGATGGGTGCTGCTGCAATGGCTTATACTTTATGGACAAAATATCTGAACTTCGATCCGAAGAATCCGGACTGGCAAAACCGCGACAGGTTTATTTTGTCAGCAGGTCACGGAAGTATGCTCTTGTACAGTTTGCTTTATCTGACAGGTTACGATCTGACTTTAGAAGACATTAAAAATTTCCGACAGTTGAAGAGTAAAACTCCGGGTCATCCTGAATATAATCTCACCAAAGGAGTAGAAACAACAACCGGTCCTCTTGGACAGGGATTTGCAAACGGAGTTGGATTTGCTATTGCTCAGAAATATCTTTCTGCACGATACAACAAACCCGGTTTTGAAATTTTTAATTATAACATTTATGCAATCGTAAGCGACGGCGATCTGATGGAGGGAATTTCTTCGGAGTCAGCTTCATTCGCAGGTCATCTTAAATTAGGAAATCTGATTTATCTTTATGATGATAACCATATCTCAATCGAGGGCAGCACGGAAATTACTTTCACCGAAGATACTGTAAAAAGATTTGAAGCATTCGGATGGCATGTACAGTTTGTAGAAGACGGGAATGATGTTGAAAAAATTTCAGCAGCAATTCAAAATGCAAAAGATGAAAAAGATAAACCATCTTTGATAAAAGTCAGAACTCATATTGCTTTCGGGAGTCCGAATAAAGTTGATACCGCAGCAGCACACGGCTCGCCGCTGGGAGCTGATGAAGTTCGTGCAACAAAAATTAATCTCGGCTGGGATCCTGATAATTATTTTTATGTACCAGGGGAAGTTTTTAAATTTTTCAGAAAGGTTGGTGATAAAGGAAAGACTAAGCAAGAAGAATGGAAGAAATTATTTTCAGAATATAAAAAGAAATATCCTGAACTCGCGGATGAATATGATAATTTTTATGATGATAAATTTCCCGCCGGATGGGTTAACGCATTGCCGGTATTTGATCCTAAAGACGGTGCAGTTGCAACCCGCAGCGCATCAGGCAAAACGATCAACGCAATTTCAAAATACTTTCCAACGATGATTGGCGGTTCGGCTGATCTTGAGCCTTCAAATGATACATTTATTAAAGGCGAAAAAAGTTTTCAGCCGGGAAGTTATGACGGAAGGAATCTCCATTTCGGTGTCCGGGAGCATTCGATGGGAGCAGAGCTTAACGGCATCACCTTGACAAAACCCATGATTGCTTACGGCGGAACATTTCTGATTTTCTCGGAATACATGAGACCTGCAATAAGGCTAGCTGCGATAATGGGCATCAGACCAATTTATATTTTCACTCATGATAGTATCGGACTCGGCGAAGACGGGACTACGCATCAGCCGGTAGAGCAATTAATATCGCTTCGTTCAATTCCGAATTTAATTGTCATCCGTCCGGCAGATGCCAATGAAACTGCGCAGGCATGGAGAGTTGCACTCGAACATAAGACAGGACCGGTAACATTAATCCTTACACGTCAAAAACTTCCTGTTATAGATCAGACAAAA
>CAYNTN010000062.1:22375-27476 GCA_964399995.1 uncultured Ignavibacteriaceae bacterium | reverse complement strand
TCTACACACTCTACACACTCCACACACTCCACACACTCCACACACTCTATACACTTTACACACTCCACACACTCTATACACTCTACAAACTCTACACACTCCACACACTCCACACACTCCACACACTCTATACACTCCACACACTCTACACACTCCAAACACTCTACACACTCCACACACTCTACACACTCCACACACTCTACACACTCCAAACACTCCACACACTCTACGAACTATATCTCAATCTTATTTATTCTTATAAGTTCTTTTACTGTATCTATGATTTTTTCTTTTGATAATTCCGTCATGCAGATATTTCCTATCGGGCAGACAAGTAAATTGCAGCAGAGGCAATCGAGTTTTTCATTTACTATCGATAAATTATTATCTCCATAAGGTCCCTGAAGCTTGGGGTTTGTCGGTCCGTAAATTCCGAGAGTCGGAATTCCCATTGCAACAGCGATATGAAGCGGACCCGAATCATTGCCAATAACCATATCGCACTTGCTGATGATCGCACCGAGATATCTTATCGGACTGTCGGGAATTAAATAAGCATTACCTTTCGGAATTCTTTCTTTGATGTATTCGCAATTTTCCTTTTCCTTTTGATTTCCCCATATTAAAATAAAATTTACATCGTATATTTCATTGATTCTGTTAATCAGTTCGATGTAATCATCACGCTTATATCTTTTGGATTCCCAGCCGCCTGTTTTCGAAATTCCAATGATTTTTTTTGAATCAAGATTATCAGAACTTATAAACTCCCTTGCGAATTCTTCGTGAACAATGTTAACCGGCAGGTAAAGCTTTTTAGTAACAATCGGGATCTCCAAAGCCCGCAGTGCATCGAGATTAAAATCTACGTTATGAACTTCACCTCCCCTTCCCATAACTTTAATATTGTATGCATAATCTCTGCCCCGGAATTTAAATCCGAACCTGTATTTAGCTCCGCTGAGAAATGTGATCAGCGCTGTTCTCGGATTCCCAAACAGGTCTACTACAAGATCATACTTTTGCCTGCGTATATTTTTAATAAGACACCATGACTTGTCTTCCGAAGGATCATAAGTAAAAGCTCTGCTCAAATAAGGATTATCAATTAAGATATCACGTGAATGTCTTAATGTGAGAAAATTTATTTCAGCGTCCGGAAAATAATTTTTAAGATTTGGAAGGACGGGTGTTGTAAGGAGTATATCTCCAATGCCTCCGAATTTTATTACAAGTATTTTTTTTATTTTGCTTTTATCTATTTTCAATTTTAATATATATTTTCTTCCATCAGTCTGACCTATTTTTTAAAAAAGGTTATTAACTATTTATGACAAAGATATCTTGACAGTTATTATCATATGTTTTCAAGTATGATAAAATTATTATCACCTGCTTTTAAAGATGCACTCTTTTTTTTATAAAAATTTTTTTCTTTAAAACTGCACAGGCTGTATAAAAAACATATTCCGCACAAAGGATTTTTTGCCCTGCAGATATTTCTTCCGAATTTTATGAGATTGCTGTGAAGTTCATATTTTTTGCCTTCTGGGATTTTACAATTCATTTCTTCAAATGTCTTTCCCGGTGAATTTGTTTTTACAATTCCGAGACGGTTTAAAACCCTGTGCACGTGAGTATCAACAGGAAACGCATCCCTTCCCAATGCAAAGATCAAAACACAGGATATAGTTTTTACGCCGATTCCTTCATACTGCAAAAACTCTTTATATATTTTTTCATCGGAATATTCCTTCATGAATGACAGGTCAAGTGTCCCGTAGTTATCAAGCATACTGTTCAGCATATCCCTTACATTCTTTGCTTTAGTATTTGAAAGTCCGCATACTTTAATGCATTCTTTAATTTTATCTACACTGGCAGCGGCTGCATCGTCCCAGTTTTTAAAATTACTCTTAAGATTTGTAAAAGCAGTGAAAGAACTTTTATCAGTTGTATTCTGAGAAAGCTTTGTCGCAATTAACACGTCAAGCACTGAATGAGCTTTAGAATTATAATCATATGGTTTTCCGAAATGTTCACTAAGCTTTTCAATTACGGTTTTAAGTTTGGAATTTTTCAATCTATGTATAATCAGACCGTTTTCAGTTTATCCAGTAAAATTTTTACGATTCTTTCTGCGGCTTTTCCGTCCCAAAGTTTCGGGACTTTTCCTTTTTTAAATTTTCCGGCTTCGATTTCCTTAATTTTCCTGATGATAAATTTCTCATCCAGTCCGCAAATAATATTTGTCCCGATCTCAGCCGTGACAGGTCTTTCGGTATTCTCACGCAGTGTAAGACAGGGAATCTGCAAATAAGTTGTCTCTTCCTGAATGCCGCCAGAGTCAGTCAGAATAAATTTTGCATTAAAAACAAGATTAAGAAAATCAAAATAACCAAGCGGTTCTGTGATAATAAGGTTTTTAATTTCGTCGAAAGTATTTTTAAGCTTGAATTTTTCAGCCATTTTCATTGTCCTGGGATGCACCGGAAAAACAATGTCAAGCTCAGGGTTTATTTTGTTTATGCATTTAAAAATGTTCAGAATCTTTTTCATGTTTTCTTTTACATCGACATTTGAAGGTCTGTGCAAAGTAACAAGAGCATAATTCTTATTTGAAATGCAAAGTTCTTTTGAAATTTCAGACTTTCTAGCTTTTTTTAAATGGTATTTCAGAGAATCTATCATCGTATTTCCGCAGAAAAAAATTTTCCTGTCACTGATGCCTTCGTTCTTAAGATTCCTGATTCCGGAAGGTTCTGTCACAAATAGATAATCCGAAAGAACATCTGTTACCATTCTGTTAACTTCTTCAGGCATTGTTCTGTCAAAGCTTCTCAATCCCGATTCAATGTGAGCAATCGGAACAGGTCTTCCTTTTCCGTTGAGTATTTTCGAGCTGACTAAAGAAGCTGCGGTTGTTGAATTTACATCTCCGTAAACCAAAACCAAATCCGGCTTCTCTTTTAATACAATTTTTTCAAACTCGACCATTATAAAAGCTTTCTGTTCAGAGTGGGACCTTGATCCCACTCCGAGATAAATATGCGGCTTTGGAAGATCCAGTTCTTCAATAAAGATATCTGACATTTTTTTGTCATAATGCTGACCTGTGTGAACTATCCTGTGTGTTATTTTTGATTTGTATTTAAGTAGCTGTTTATGAATTGGTGCCATTTTCATAAAATTCGGACGGGCACCGACAACAGAAATGATTTTCTTCAATATATAAACTTCAATTTTATTTTTAAGAATTTAAATAAAATATAGATTAGTTAATATGATGATTGAAGTTAGAATACTTCTTTTCAATTTCCTCTTGAAACTCTACAGCCAATTTGATATTTTTGTCTAAATTTGTTTTAACAGAAAGAAAGAGGTCAATTTAAAATGAAAAAAGGATTTCATCCTAAGTATTATAAATGCAATGTTATTTGCAATTGCGGAGAGAATAAAGGTGTATTGTTTACGACACGCTCGACAGTTCCTGAAATAAAAGTGGAAATTTGTTCACAGTGTCACCCGTTTTTTACGGGAACACAAAAGATAGTTGATACAGCGGGACGTGTCGAAAAATTCAACAAGAGATACGCTAAATCGAAAAAATCTGAGACAGCAGCTGCAGAAGCAACATAATTAAACCGGTTCGTTTTTTAAACATATTTAGCCAATATTTTTTATATTGGCTTTTTTATTTACGGAACACCGAATCGTAATTAGACAAGGCATGCCTTGTCTCTACGACATTATTGAAATTTCCTATTAATGAAAATTCTAATTTACGAAGATTCCGGATATAAAAATCTGTATCCGTTAAATTTGCTAAGAGCATCTTATGACATTCACTGCGGAGCGAATACTATTTTACATAGAATCGAAAAAATCATAAATGATAAATTTGAAGTAACTCTTCATTGCAGAAACAGTCTGATTCCGTATTTAAAGGAATTTCACAAACATAAGTTCAATTCCATTTCGAAAGACGATTACTTGCTGATTAACGGAAGAGTTGTTTTCAATGAAGATTCATTAAAATATCTGATTTCAAGGAAAGAAAAAAATTCTTGTTTCATTTATAATGACAATTTAATAGCTGCATTTATTACAAAAGATAAAATTCAAAGTGTTAAAGAAAAAATTGAAAGCGCTGATAATGTTTTGGATAAGGAATTTTTTGAAATGATAAAGCTAAAAAGCATTTCATTAAAAGACAATTTTAATGTCCGGGTGATAAACTATTCTTGGGATGTGATTGATCATATCCTTCACGGTGGTCTGGATGAAGATTTGAATTATTTCCTCAATTTAAAAGAAAACAAAAAATTACAAAGAATTAAGAACCGTGAAAGTTTTATTGAGCATAAGAAAATCTTCGTTTCAAAGGATGCCGAAATTTATCCTGAAGTTGTATTTGATGCATCAACAGGTAGAATAGTGATTGATGAGAAGACAACAATTGAACCGTTTACTTTCATCAAAGGACCGGTTTACATTGGAAAAAATTGTCTTATAAAATCCGGATCGAAGATATACGGACCTTGTGTGATAGGGGAAAGTTCAAAAGTTGCAGGAGAGATCGCGGAATCTGTCTTTCATTCTTATGTAAATAAACAGCATGATGGTTTCATAGGACATTCTTATATTTGTCCCTTTGTAAATCTCGGAGCTGATACAGTGACAAGTGATTTGAAAAATAATTATTCAAAGATAGCAATAAGTCTGGACGGTAAAGTAGTTAATACCGGAATGCAGTTTTTCGGAAGCATGATAGGAGACCATTCAAAAACTTCTATCAATACAATGCTTAATACCGGAAGTTTGGTTGGGATTTTTGCAAATATATTCGGAGGAGGTTTTCCTTCAAAGGATGTCGGATCGTTTACATGGAATGAAAGCGGAAAGAATTCCGAGAGGTATGATATTGATAAAGCAATTGAAACTGCAAAAATCGTGATGGAGAGGAGAGAAATTAAAATGAGCGAGGCGTATGAGAATTTAGTGAGGAGCTATTCCGGATAATTTTATTCTTGAATAACATAATTTTATTCTTGAATAACATAATTTTATTCTTGAATAACATAATTTTATTCTTGAATAA